>NZ_DAOQZV010000099.1:0-11079 GCF_035343835.1 Nostocoides sp.
CGGCGGCGGGCCGAGGATGCCGGCGTCGGCGACACCCTGCGCTCGACCCAGGGCGACGCCGACGACCTGCGCACCATCCTCAAGGCCCGCGTCGACCTGGTCTGCCTGCACGGCACCCTCGAGGTCGTCGACCACCCCAAGGCCACCCTGCGCCGGATCGCCGAGGTCGTCGTTCCCGGTGGCCACCTCTCGCTCGTCACCTCCCAGCGCCTGGCTGCTGTCCTGGCGCGGGCCCTGGCCGGCCAGTTCGCCCAGGCGCGCACCGCCCTCGACAGTCCCGACGGCCGTTACGGCCCGGCCGACCCGCTGCCGCGCCGCTTCGACCAGAGCGAGGTCGAGGCCCTGGTCACCCACGCCGGCTTCATCGTCCTGCGCAGCCACGGCATCCGGCTCTTCAGCGACCTGGTGCCCTCCATCTATCTCGACTCCGACTCCGAGCGGGCCGCCCTGATCGACCTCGAGACCGCGGTCGCCACCCACCCCGAGTTCGCCGTCCTCGGGCAGATCGGGTCGGCCCTGCACGTCGTCGCCCGCCGCCACAACTAGCGCCACACCCACCAGCGACCCTCGGCCCCAGCCCCCACGCCGCCCACCTCCGTCCCAAAGGCCCAGCCGATGTCCCGCCGCCAGTTCCGACCCCCACCCCGGGCCGGCGCCGCGCCCCCGGACGACACCGGCTGCACGATCCTGCACGTCGACATGGACGCCTTCTTCGCCAACGCCTCCCTGCTCGCGCGGCCCGACCTGATCGGCACCCCGGTCGTCATCGGCGGCGCCGGCAACCGCGGCGTCGTCCTCTCCGCGACCTACGAGGCCCGCGCCTTCGGCGTGACCTCGGCGATGCCGATGGGCCGCGCCCGCCGCCTGTGCCCGCAGGCCACCGTCCTGCCCCCCGATCACGAGCTCTACAGCCGCATCTCCGATGCCGTCATGGCGACCTTCGAGAGCATCACCCCGTATGTCGAGCCGCTCAGTCTCGACGAAGCCTTCCTCGACGTCTCCGGCGCCGTCCGCCGCCTCGGCAGCCCCGCGACCATCGCTTCGCAGATCCGCGACACGGTCCACGACGAGCAGGGCGTCACGTGCTCGGTCGGGGTCGCCCCGACCAAGTTCGTCGCCAAACTCGCCTCGGGGGTCTGCAAACCCGACGGCCTGCTCGTCGTCCCGGTCGCCGAGGTCGTCACCTTCGTCCAGCAACTCCCGGTGGGCGCCCTCTGGGGAGTGGGGGAGAAGACCGAGGAGCATCTCGGCCGGCTCGGCCTGGTCACCGTCGCCGATATCGCCCACACGCCCGAAGCCACCCTGCGCCGCGCCCTCGGCGCGACCGGCAGCCACCTGCACGACCTGGCCTGGGGCCGCGATCCACGTCGCGTCGAGCCGGTGCACCGCGAGAAGAGCATCGGCGCCGACGAGACCTTCCCGGTCGACGTGGACGACCCGGCATACATCCATCGGGAGCTGCTTCGTTTGTCGCAGAAGACCGCCCGGCGGATGCGTTCGGCCGGCCTGGTCGGTCGCACCATCTCGATCAAGGTCCGCTTCGCCGACTTCACGACGATCACCCGGAGCAAGACGCTGCGCGACCCCACCGATGTCAGCCAGGAGGTCTACGCCATCGCCGTGAGCCTTTATGACGCGCTCGGCCTGCAACGCGCGCGGCTACGCCTGGTCGGGGTGCGCGTCGAAGGCCTGGTCAAGGCCGCGAACGCTCCGGTCCAGCCCACCCTCGACGAGCCCGAACACGGCTGGCGCGACGCCGACCGGGCGCTCGATCGGGCAGTCGCGAGATTCGGGTCGGGCAGTGTAGGACCTGCCAGTTTGCTGAGGAAGCGATGACACGCCCTTCCCCCCGGGAGTTTCCCGATTTATCCTGCCCCCTGGACGAGATTCCGAGGACTCGGCAACCTTTCTGATCGCTCTGCTCGTCATACTGGATATAAACGTCATCGTTCCGGCAGCACACCAGCCGGACACGCGCAGTTGGAGGCCGCTATGTCGCTGTCGGAGCGTGAGCAGCAGCTCCTCGACCAGATGGAGCAAGCGCTCTATGCCGAGGACCCACGGTTCGCGTCGCAGATGCAGTCGGTGGCGACGCGACGCTCCCATACGCGGCATCTGATCGGCCTGGTCGGCGTGCTTGCTGGGCTCGGCCTGGTCCTTCTCGGCGTCAACACCACCTGGATCGTCGGTGCCGTCGGCTTCGTCGTCATGGTCGCCGCCTTGGCGTATGCCTTCGCTCCGTCCCGCAAGCAGCACGCCCCCTTCGGCGTGGTGCGCGACGACGGCTCGGTCGGCTCCGCTCGCCGCGCCGGCAAGGGGCACAAACTGGGTCGCGGCCGGAGGCCGCAGTCCGGCACCTTCATGGAACGACTCGAGGGCCGGTGGGATCGCCGCCGCGGCGGGTGGTGACCCGCGAGTCCTCGCAGGCCCAACGGCATACGGCCCCCGGAACAGTGCTCCGGGGGCCGCCGTGTGTCTCGAGCCGGTCGCGTCAGCGGGTGACGAGCACGCCGATCACCCAGGTGGTCAGGATGAGCAGCCCGGCCGACAACTCGATGCCGATGCTGTGCAGCACGCCGCGCAGGGCCGCCTTCGTCGAACGCCAGGCCGCATCCTTGTCCTGTGACTTGCTCAACTCGAGAAGGAAGATCGCGAGCACGAAGCCGAGCGGCCCGCCGATGACCGGCACGACGAAAAAGCCGATGATGCCGACGGCCACCCCGAGGAAGAGCGTCAGATTGGAGATGCCTGCCGCCTTCATCCGCTTGCCGGGGATGAGGAATTGCGCGACCAACCCGCAGCCATAGATCGCGACGCATAGGCCGAAGACGACCCAGCCGGCCGTCGTCGAAAGGTCCAAAGCCCAGATGAGCACGCCGATGAGGGCCACGATCAGGCCGGGGATCACCGGGATGATGACCCCGAGCAGGCCGACAATGACGAGCAGCCCGGGGAGCACGATGCTCGCCGCGGGCTGCTCGGTCATACCGCGCAGGAGTGCGGTCATACCTGGGGGAGGGCGGCCGATTCGGTCAGGCGGTCGCTCTCGTCGTCGATCTCGGCAAGATCCCGCAGCGCGGGCAAGTGCTTGCGAGAGTGGTGGAGACAGAACAGGAGCTCGCCGCCGGCGTGCAGTCGCGCGCGGACGAACGCCTGAGCGCCGCACCGGTCACAACGATCCGCCGCCGTCAGGGCCGGAGCCAATGCCGCATTCACGTCGATTACCTTCTTCCTCACGCTCGAGCTCGATCGGCACGTGCTGGTCGTTCTAGACGCCGGTTGACCCGGCGTCGGTTGCAACAGTCAAACACGCCGGATGCTTCCCGGACGCACGACACCCCATTCGAGATGCAGTCGAGACCGGCCTCCCAGGGGTTGTCGGTGCCCCGGGTTACGGTGGGCGCGAGCAGTCGAGAGGAAGGACGCCCGTGCCCGGCGCGAGCCGCAACACCAGCTACACGGCCCACCATCTGCAGGTCCTCGAGGGGCTGGAGGCGGTGCGCAAGCGACCCGGCATGTATATCGGGTCGACCGACGGCCGCGGCCTGATGCACTGCCTCTGGGAGATCATCGACAACTCCGTCGATGAGGCCCTCGCCGGGGTTTGCGACACGATCACCGTCATCCTGCACGCCGACGGCTCGGTCGAGGTCGGCGACAACGGCCGCGGCGTGCCCGTCGACATCGAGCCGCGTACCGGGTTGACCGGCGTCGAGGTCGTCTACACCAAACTCCACGCCGGCGGGAAGTTCGGCGGCGGCTCCTACACCGCCTCCGGCGGCCTGCACGGTGTCGGCGCCTCGGTCGTCAACGCCCTCAGCGCGCGCCTCGACGTCGAGGTCGACCGCGGCGGCAAGACCCACGCGATGAGCTTTCGCCGTGGCGAGCCGGGCACCTTCACCGACGGCGGCGCGCCCAGCCCCGAGAGCGACTTCACCCCGTATGAGGACACGCCCACCTTACGGATCACCGGCAAGGTCGCGCGGGCCCGGACCGGGACGCGCGTGCGCTACTGGGCCGACCGGCAGATCTTCATCAAGGACGCCGAGTTCGACGACGAGGCGCTGCGAGCCCGGGCCCGGCAGACCTCCTTCCTCGTCCCCGGCCTGCGAATCGTCGTGCGCGACGAGCGCGGTTTGCCCGGGACGCTGGGGGCCGACGGGCCGCACGAGGAGGTCTTCCAGCACGACGGCGGCATCAGCGAGTTCGCCGACTACCTCTCCACCGATGAGCCCGTCACCGATATCTGGCGCCTGCAGGGCAGCGCCACCTTCACCGAGACCGTGCCCGTCCTCGATGCGAAGGGGCATATGACCCCGACCGAGGTCGAGCGCGAATGCGGGGTCGACATCGCGGTGCGCTGGGGGACCGGCTTCGACACCATGGTTGCCTCCTTCGTCAACATCATTGCCACGCCCAAGGGCGGCACCCACATCATGGGTTTCGAGCAGGCGTTGCTGAAGGTCTTCCGCCGCCAACTCGAGCTCAACGCCCGCCGCCTGAAGGTCGGCACCGACAAGGTCGACAAGGACGATGTGCTTGCCGGGCTCACCGCGGTGGTCACCGTGCGGCTGGCCGAGCCGCAGTTCGAGGGCCAGACCAAGGAGGTCCTCGGCACCCCGGCCGTCCGAGCCATCGTCGCGCGTGTGGTCGAGCAGGAGTTGACCGAGCGCATCGAGCGGCCGGAGCGCGGCAAGAAGCAGCAGGCCGACCAACTGCTGGAGAAGGTCGTCTCCGAGATGAAGTCGCGCATCTCCGCGCGCCTGCACAAGGAGACCCAGCGCGCCAAGAACGCCCTGGAGAGCTCGACTCTGCCGGCCAAGCTCGCCGACTGCCGCAGCAATGACACCGAGCGCACGGAGTTGTTCATTGTCGAGGGCGACAGCGCGCTCGGCACCGCCAAGCTGGCCCGCTCCAGTGAGTTCCAGGCGCTGCTGCCGATCCGGGGCAAGATCCTCAACGTCCAGAAGGCCTCGGTCGCCGACACCTTGAAAAATGCCGAGTGCGCGGCGATCCTCCAGGTCGTCGGCGCCGGCTCCGGGCGCACCTTCGACGTCGAACAAGTGCGCTACGGCAAGATCATCATCATGACGGACGCCGACGTCGACGGCGCCCACATCCGCACCCTGCTTATCACCCTGTTCTTCCGTTATATGCGCCCGCTCGTCGAGGCGGGACGCCTGTATGCCGCGGTGCCGCCCCTGCACCGCATCGAGGTGGTCAACCCCGGCAGCAAGCCGAACGAGTTGATCTACACCTACTCCGAAGCCCAGATGCGCACCACGGTCGCGGGCTTGACCAAGCGCGGTCGGTCGATCAAGCAGCCCCTGCAGCGCTACAAAGGCCTGGGCGAGATGGATGCCGACCAGTTGGCCGAGACGACGATGGACCCGCTCCACCGGACTCTCCGTCGGGTCACCGCCGAGGATGCCCAACAGGCCGCGCTCACCTTCGAGTTGCTGATGGGCAATGACGTCGCACCCCGGCGCGATTTCATCGTGGCGGGCGCGGCCCGGCTGGACCGGGAGCGCATCGACGCCTGAGCGGCCAGCGGGGGCGAGGACACGGGCATACGGCTAATCCCCAACGGGCGGGTATGACCTGGGACACTTTCGGGCAGGCGGCCCGGGGCTGGCTCGGGCCGGTGACGTCAGGAGGCCCTCATGAGCCAGGCCGCAGTGACCGAGCACCCGAGCGGCACGACGCACACTGAGCTGAAGCGGGTGATGGGTCCGCGCCTTCTCCTGCTGTTCATCGTCGGCGACATCCTCGGCACCGGTGTGTATGCCCTGACCGGCCAGGTTGCCGGTGAGGTCGGGGGCGCCGCGTGGGCGCCCTTCCTCGCCGCCTTCGTCGTCGCGACGATCACCGCGTTCAGCTATCTGGAGTTGGTCACGAAGTATCCCCAAGCGGCCGGCGCGGCGCTCTACACGCACAAGGCATTTGGCCTGCACTTCGTGACCTTCATCATCGCCTTCACGGTCATGTGCTCCGGGATCACCTCGGCCTCCACTGCCTCGAATGCGTTCGCCGGCTTCCTGCGCGACGGCCTCGGAGCGGAGTGGAAGGCGGGCAGCACTCCGCTGCTCCTCGTCGCCCTGGCCTTCATGGCGCTCGTGGCCGCCGTCAACCTGCGCGGCGTCGGTGAGAGCGTCAAGGCCAATGTCGTGCTCACCCTCGTCGAACTGTCTGGCCTGCTGTTGGTGATCTTCATCGGTCTGTATGCCGTGACGCAGGGCAAGGCCGACTTCTCCCAGACCATGGTCTTCGAGAGCCCGAGCGACAAGAGCACCTTCTTTGCCATCACCGCGGCGACCTCGTTGGCCTTCTTCGCGATGGTTGGCTTCGAGGACTCGGTCAACATGGCCGAGGAGTGCCGGGACCCGATTCGCGACTTTCCGCGGATGATGCTCACCGGACTCGGCATCACCGGCGCGATCTATGTCCTGGTCTCGCTCACCGCGGTCGCGCTCGTGCCGGTCGGCACGTTGGCGGACCCCAATGAGGGGTCCGCGTTGACCCAGGTGGTCGCTGCCGGTGCGCCCAACTTCCCCTTCGACAAGGTCTTCCCCTTCATCGGCATGTTCGCCGTCGCCAACTCGGCGCTGATCAACATGCTGATGGCCTCGCGCCTGCTTTACGGCATGGCCAAACAGGAAGTCCTGCCGCCCGTGCTCGGGCGCGTGCACCGCACCCGTCAAACCCCGTGGGTGGCGATCCTGTTTACCACCGCCATCGCCTTTGGCCTGATCTACTACGTCGTCCGCGCCAATGGGTCGGCCTCGGGCAAGAACGCTGTCGGACTGTTGGGCGGCACGACGGCGCTGCTGCTGCTGTGCGTGTTCACGGTCGTCAATATCGCCCTGCTCGTGCTGCGCAAGGACAAGGTCGAGCACACACACTTCGTCGCGCCGACGATCCTGCCCTATCTCGGCGCGGTGACATGCTTCTTCCTCGCCGGCCCCTGGGCGCGCAGCGACGCCCAACAGGAGCAGTACAAAATCGCCGGCGGCCTGCTCGCCCTTGGTGTCATCCTCTGGGCCCTGACGTGGATGGCCAACCGCGCGATCTACGGCAAGCGCACGTTCCTGCGCGACCCCGAGGACCTCGACGTCGATATGGACACGAGGAACTGAGGCCTCCGCGGCCCGGCCAAGTGCGGCATCGACTGGGTCCACGTGCGCCACGAGGAGGCCGCCGCCTTGCCGCCGCGGCCGAGGCCCAACGGACTTGGCCGGCTCGCCGTATGCGCGGGCTCCGGCGGCCCCGGCAACCGGCACCTGATTACGTTGCGATGGCCCGCAGCAATCTGCGCACTACCCCGCGCTGACGCCCGACGTCAGCCGGCTGCCTGCGGCGGGGCGGTCGTCTGCCGGGGGATCAGGTGGGTGGCCAGTTCGATACGGGTGGCCGGCGTGCGAGTGTCCCGGTTGCGCACGGCCGCCAGCAGCAACTGGGCTGCGGCGCGTCCCTGGGCCGGGACGTCCTGGTGCACCGTGCTCAGCCCAAGTGCCCCGGCGAAGGAGTGATCGTCGATTCCCATCACCGACAGGTCTTCGGGCACGCGCAAGCCCGTGCGAGCCGCGGCCCCCAGGGCCCCGATCGCCATCTCGTCCGAGGCCGCGAGCACCGCGGTCGGGCGCCGGTCGCTGCGCAATAGTGGCTCGACCGCCTCCATCGCCCCGTCGGCGGTCCAGTCCGCGGCCAGCACCCAGCCCTCGCGCACCGGGACACTCGCGTGCACCAGCGTCTCGCGGAATGCCGCGACCCGCGCTGCGGGCGTCGTCATGTGCGCGATCGACCCGACGGGCGTGCCGACATACGCGATCTCGCGGTGCCCGAGCGAGAGCAGGTGCGTGACGGCGGTCCGGGCCGCGCGGTGATCGTCGATCAGCACGGTGGGGGAATCGCCGATCTGGGTGCCGACGCACACCATGGGCAGGTCGAGTTTGGCGAGCATGGCCTCCTCGGCCGGTGTAACCGCGACATTGAGCCAGAGGATGCCGTCGACGCGCTTGGCGAAGAACTCCGGCCGGAAGCGCCCCGGCGCCCCCGGCCCGGCTTCGAGCGAGAAGAGCATGACGTGATAGCCGGTCTCGCGCAGGTTCTGCTCGATCGCCGTCACGATGGAGGCGAAGAACCAGCGACTCATCATCGGCGCGACCACGGCGATGACGTGGGTGCGTCCGGAGGCCAGTGACATCGCCGTCGGCGAGGCGACATAGCTCAGCTCGTCGGCGGCGGCCAAAACGCGGGCGCGGGTGCGCGGGTCGACCTTGGCGCTGCCGTGCAGCGTCCGCGACACGGTTGCTACGGACACGCCGGCCCGCTGCGCGACATCGGCGATCGTCACCATCGACGACCCCTCCTACTCCTCGGTGGCCTCGACATCGTCAGACTCTGCCGTATGCCCCCCGTCTGCGGCGAGGGCGGTGCCGGTCAGTTCGCGCGGCGGGCCGGCAATGCTGTCGATGATCGACGCGGCCGGTATGCCGGAGCCGTCCCGTTTCCCGGTCGCCGCGGGCAACTCGATGGCGACGCCGTTCGCGGCAGATGCCCGGGCCGGGAGAGCGCCGGCCCAGGCCAGCACCAGGACGTCCTCACCTTTGAGGAAGCGGTGCGCACGCACGCCACCCGTGCCCCGGCCCTTGGGCGGATACTCCGCATACGGGGCCACCTTCAGGGCGCCGGCCTGGGTGCCGGGCAATGCGTCGGACGTGCCGCTCGACGTGACGACGATCGCCTCCCCAGCAGAGGGGACGACACCGAAGAAGGCGACGCGATCCGTCGGCGCCAGCCGGATGCCGGCCATCCCGCTGGCGGCGCGCCCCTGCGGACGCACCGCTGTCGCCGGGAAACGCAAGAGTTGGGCCTGCGCGGTGATGAAGATCAGATCGTCGTCCGCGCTCAGCACCTCCGCGGCCCCCACCACGCTGTCGCCGGGACGCAGCGCGATGACCTCCCATTCGGTCCGGCCGACCGGGTAGTCCGGGCTGACCCGCTTGACGACGCCGGTGGCCGTGCCGAGGGCAAGCGTCGGTGCGTCCGGTCCGATCGTCGCGAGGGTGAGCACCCGCTCGTTCCGCGCCAACTCGACGAACGCCTTCAGGGGTGTCCCACCGGCGAGGTTCGGTGCGCCGCTGGTCGGTGGGAGGGTGGGCAGGTCCAGGGCGGGGAGGCGCACCATACGGCCGGCGGTGGTGACGACCCCGACCTGGCCGCGGGCGGTGGTGCGCACCGACCCGACGATCGCGTCATGCTTGGCGCGGCCCCCGGCGGCGGGGATCGGGTCGGCGCCTGCGGTGCGGGCCAGCAGGCCGGTCGAGGACAGCAACACCCAGCACGGGTCGTCGGCGACTTCCAGCGGCGTGGTGGCAGTGGCCGGGGTGCCGGCGGACTCGAGGAGCACCGTGCGGCGTGGCGTGCCGTGTGCCTTCGCGACGTCGGCCAGTTCGCTCGACACCAGCTTGCGGAGCAGGGCGTCGTCGGCAAGGAGGGCTTCCAACTCGGCGATCTCGGCGCGCAGGGTGTCGCGCCGGTTCTCCAGCTCGATGCGGCTGAACTTGGTCAGCCGGCGCAGGCGCAGCTCGAGGATGTAGTCGGCCTGGACTTGGGTCAGGTCGAAGACCTGCATCAAGCGGGTCCGCGCCATCTCGGTGTCGTCGCTGCTGCGGATGATCTGGATGACCTCGTCGATGTCGACGATGGCAATCAGCAGGCCGTCGACCAGGTGCAGCTCGTCGACGCGCTTGCCGAGACGATAGGTCGTGCGCCGCCGGACGACGTCGATGCGGAAGTCGACGAAGACTTGCAGCAGCTCCTTCAGGCCCAGGGTGCGCGGCTGGCCACCGACGAGGGCGACGTTATTGATCCCGAAGGAGTCCTCCATCGGGGTCAACTTGTAGAGCTGCTCCAGGACGGCATCGGGGTTGAAGCCGTTCTTGATCTCGATGACCAGCCGCAGGCCGTTCTTGCGGTCGGTGAGGTCTTTCAGGTCGCTGATGCCCTGCAATTTCTTGGCCTGCACGAGCTCCTTGATCCGCGCGGTGACCTTCTCCGGCCCGACCTGATAGGGCAACTCGGTGACGACGATGCCCGTGCGGCGCGGCGTGATCTTCTCAATGCGCGTCGTGGCCCGCGTGCGGAAGACGCCGCGCCCGCTCAGATAGGCGTCCCGTATGCCGTCCAGCCCGACGATGCGACCGCCCTCCGGCAGGTCGGGGCCGGGGACGAAGCGCATCAGGTCGGTCAGGGAGCAGTTCGGGTGGGCGATCAGGTGGCGCGCGGCGGCGATGACTTCGATGAGATTGTGCGGCGGCATCGAGGTGGCCATCCCGACGGCGATACCGGTCGTGCCGTTGACCAGCAGGTTGGGGTAGGCCGCGGGCAGAACGGCCGGCTGTAGGAGCTGGTCGTCGTAGTTGGGGACCTCGTCGACGGTCTCTTCGTCGAGCCCGGTGACCATGAGGAGGGCGGCGGGCGCTAAACGGGCCTCGGTGTAGCGCGAGGCGGCCGGACCGGCGTCGAGGGAGCCGAAGTTGCCGTGCCCGTCGACCAGCGGCAGCCGCATGGCGAAGGGCTGAGCCATCCGCACCAGGGCGTCATAGATCGCCTGGTCGCCGTGCGGGTGGTATTTGCCCATGACGTCGCCGACGACCCGCGAGGACTTGACGTGGCCGCGATCGGGCCGCAAGCCCAGCTCGTGCATGCTGTAGAGAATGCGGCGTTGCACGGGCTTGAGCCCGTCGCGGCCATCGGGCAGCGCGCGGGAGTGGATGACCGAGACCGAGTATTCGAGGAAGGCGTTGCGCATCTCCTCGCTGACATCAATGTCGACGATCTGGCTGTCATCCGGGGGCGGATTCTCGCCGCCGGGGCGTGGGCCGGCCATACGTGCGGTATCTCCTTCGGCGGCGTGCGCCGGTCTTGATGGTGCCGGTCACCCGGGCTGGGCTGCCGGGCTGGGGCCTTCGTGTTCGGCATTCTCGCGGACCGACGCCGGTGCGTCGGGCGTGGGCGCGCCGAAGCGGCCCCAATGAACGTAGTCCTCGGGGCCGCGCCGGCGGCGGTGGCGCGCCG
>NZ_DAOQZV010000100.1:0-11059 GCF_035343835.1 Nostocoides sp.
CCTCTTCGTCCCGAACGAAGCGCGCTACCAAGCTGCGCCACACCCCGTGGCTGGTCCGTGTCTGGCACGGAGCGTCGCCACCGGAGACGGACGGCGACGACACAGGATAACCCAGGGCGCGGCGCCGCTCGAAATCCATTCCCAGGCCTGGACAAGGGGCCTGCTCCAGTCTCTGGGGACCCCCGGGATGTCGCGCAGAAGGTGCGGCCGAGCGCACCTTGGCACAACATCGAGTCAAGCGCGCGGGACCATCGTCAACAGGCTGGCTTCTGGGCGGCAAGCGAAGCGCACTGGCGCGAAGGGCGAGGTGCCCAGGCCGGCCGAGACATGCATCCACGGTGCATCCGCCGGCGCCTCCCGGGACGGTACGCCGTTCGCCCCCTCCCACCAGCGCGAGACGCCTTTCGCCCGGTGCCGGTCGAGGTCGCAGTTGGTCACCAGCGCGCCGAAGCCGGGCACGCAGAGCTGTCCGCCGTGCGTATGGCCGGCGATGATCGCGTCCACGCCGTCGCGCGCCATCGCATCGAGCACCCGGGTGTAGGGGGCGTGGAGCACCCCGAGGAAGAGGTTGGTGTCGCTGGCGCGGGGGCCGGCCACCGCGGCATACGTGTCGCGGTCGAGGTGTGGGTCGTCGACGCCGACGAACTCGACGTCGAGGCCCTTGACGTGCAGCCCCCCGCGCGCATTGTTGAGATTGAGCCACCCGGCGTCACGCTCGAAGGAATCGATCAACTCACCGACCGGAAGCAGAGCCCGGTCGACCACCGGCGTGCGCGAGTCGGGCAGCAGGTAGCGAGCGGGGTTCTTGGCGGTGGGCGCGAGGTAGTCGTTCGACCCAAGCGCAAACACCCCGGGTATGCCGTAGAGCGGCTCGAGCGCGCGCACTGCCGCGGGGACGGCCTCCATATGACCGAGGTTGTCGCCGGTGTTGACGACGAGGTCGGGCTTAAGGTCGGCCAGCCGGCGTACCCATTCGATCTTGCGGGTCTGCCGCGGCACTAGGTGCATATCGCTCATGGTGACCACGCGGATCGGGTCGGCACCCGTCGGCAGGATCGGCAGGGTGAACCGCCGCAGCGTGAAGGCATTGCGCTCGATCAGCGAGGCGTACCCCAGACCGGCGAGGCCTGTGGCGGTCAGGGCGCCGGCAGCGCGAAGCAGCGGATGCATCGTTCCATTGTCCCAGTAACCGGGGCGGCCGTCGCTAGGTCGTCTTCGGTGCCGGGGTTCGCGCGGGAAAACATACTCTGAGGAAGTTTCCCTTGCGAACGAGCAGGTTCCGGCATCGGGCGGAAAAGCTCTTGCCTGGCCCTGCGAGGATGGGCGTATGAGCGTGTCCAAGGCCAGCCTGCAGTCCGACCTCACCGAGGCCATCCGCGCGCGCGATCAGGTGCGGGCGGGGACGCTGCGGATGGTGCTGACGGCCATCACCACCGAAGAAACCTCAGGCGCCCACCACGAGGTCAGCGACGACGACGTGCTCAAGGTGCTGGCGCGCGAGGCGAAGAAGCGGCGGGAGGCGGCGGCGGCATACGAGCACGCGGACCGGCCGGAGCTTGCGTCGACGGAGAATGCCGAGTTGGCGATCCTGGAGGGCTACCTGCCCGCGCAACTGGACGACGCGGCCGTCGCCGAGATCATCGGTGAGGCCATCGCGGAGACCGGTGCGAGCGGCATGGCCCAGATGGGCCCGGTCATGAAGGCGGTCCAGGCCAAGGTCGCCGGCCGGGCGGACGGGAAGGCCGTCGCGGCGGCGGTGCGAGAGGCGCTCACCCGCTGACCCGCTCGACGATCACGGGCCCCGCACCGGGAAAGCCGGCCCTTCGATGACCCTGAATCGGCCTGTCGACGGGGCTGAAGCGGCCTCTCGACGCAGAGCGTGGGGAGCCCAGAGGCGGGGGTGGGGTCAGGGCTTCTGGGAGGTGAGCGTGTTGCCCGGTGGTTTGGTGGCGGTATTGGCTGGCTTGGTCGCGGTGTTGGCCGGCGTCGTCGCGGTGTTGGGCGGCGGCTTCTGGGTCACCGGGGGCGGGACATAGCCGGTCGAGGTCAGCAAGGTGATCGTGGTCCCCCTCGCCGCGCTGCCAGTCGGCGCGGTTGCACCCACGAGGCCGGCCGGCACGGTGGACTGAACCGTTCCCCCGACGACCGCACTGAAGCCGGCTGCCTGCAGGATCGCCGTGGCGTCCCCGACGGAGCGGCCCACGACATACGGGACGCTGACCAGGTCGCCGTTGAGGATCTTGTAGCTCGGTGCGGGGAAGTTCTGGTAGGGCATGCCTTGGGTGATCTGCCCCATGATCTGGCCCCACAGGGGCGCAGCGATGGTGCCGCCGAAGATATGTCCGTAGCACCGACCTCCGACACAGGCGCCGGCACCGTCCATCTCGTGGGCGGTGATGGGGGTGCCCACATAAACGGCCGTGGCGAGTTGGGGGGTGTAGCCGACGAACCAGGACTGCTGGTGGCCTTCGTGGGTGCCGGTCTTGCCCGCAGCCGGGCGGCCGATGGCAGCGGCGGTCCCCGTGCCCGTCGCGATGACGCCCTTCAATAGTTCGTCCGCGCCGGCCACGATGTCAGGCTGGAGCACCTGCTTGCACTTCGGGGCGGGCAACTTGAGGAATTTCCCGTCGGCCGTCTTGATGGATTCGATGGGCGTGGTCGGGCACCACTTGCCGTCGGCCGCCAATGTCGCGTAGACGTTCGCCAGCGTCAACGGCGCCACCGATGCGGACCCGAGAGTCAGGTTCGAGGGAGTCGGGTAGACCTCCTTGCCATTCCCATCGACGGCGCCGAGGCGGTTCCACATGTCGCGGACCTTGCAGCCGCCGAGCGAGATCATCGTCGCCGCGAAGGCCGAGTTGATCGACTGGGCCGTCGCATAGCGGAACGTCTCCGTCGGCCCCTTGGTCTGGAAGTCGTTGCTGACGTACCAGGTGTCGGGGCTGCCGCAACCGTCCTTGTAGACAGTGGGCGGGAAGGCGTGTGCATTGCGCAGGCCGATGCCGGCGGCAGGTGCCGGGACGGTGCCGTTGACGGGGATGCCCGATTCCAGCCCTGTCAACAAGGTGAAGACTTTGGCGGTCGAGCCGATCGGGAAGCCGAGCGTGCCGCCATAGGCGATGGGGACGACCCAGGACTGCGTGGTCTTGGCCACCGACGACTTTTTGTCCTTGGTCAGGCCGTATTCGGAGGTCTGCACCATCGCGAGCACCTTGCCGGTGCCCGGTTCGACAACAGCGGCGGCCGCGCCGATGCCGGAAGGATCGCCGGCGGGCACGCGGCTGCGCAGGTCGACGAGGATCTGCTGTTGCCAGTCGCTCTTGATCGTCGTCTTGATGGTCAGTCCACCGCGGTTGATCGCCAGGGTGCGCTCGTCCTCATTCTTGCCGAGCACCTTCAAGGTCTTGAGGTAGGCGATGACGTAGTTGCAGAAGTAGGGCTGCGAACTGCGATCGCACGTGCCGCCCTCGGAATCGCGGATGCGCAGCAGGCTCTTGATCGACGGCTTTTTGGCCGCGGCACTCTCGGCCGCGCTGATGATGCCAAGTTGCGCCATCCGGTCGAGCACCACATCGCGCCGCTTTTGCGCGGCCTCGGGGTAGTTGTGCGGGTCGCTATTGCTCGGGCTCTGCACGACACCGGCCAGCGTCGCTGATTGGGTCAGATTGAGCTGGCTCGCGTGCACATCGAAGTAGTGCAGCGCGGCGGCCTCGATGCCATAGGCCTGGTCGCCGTAGTAGGCCAGGTTGAGATAACCCTGCAGGATCTGTCTCTTGGTCATCTCCTTCTCGACCTGCATGGCCAGGGCCATCTCGCGCAGCTTGCGCCCATAGTTGACGTCGATGGCGTCCAGCGCGGCCTGCTCGTCGCCCTTCTTCAAGGCCTCGTATTGCAGCGTCATCTTCACGAACTGCTGGGTCAGCGACGACCCACCCTGGGTGGAGTTGCCGGCCGCATTGTTGAAGAAGGCCCGCGCCGTGCCGCGGATGTCGAGCGCCCCGTGGTCGAAGAACCGGCTGTCCTCGATCGCCACCTGCGCCTGCTGCATGATCGGGGCGACCTTGGAGAGCTTGACGATGATGCGGTTCTGGTCATACGGCGTGGCGATGACCTTGTTGTCCGCGTCGAGGATCTTCGACTGCTGCGCGAGCGCCGTGGTCGTCCAAGTCTTGTCGATATTGTCGAAGGCGTTGATGGACTTGTTGCTCAGCGAGCCGGCCGCGCCGACCGCAGGCATCAGCAGCCCGGCCGCCAACACACCCATGGCGACGCTGACGGCGACGAATGCCGCGAGCAAGGACATCAGGTGCGGCATCGACGCACGGTCCGGACGAACAGCCATGGTGGCAGGGTAAATGACGAGTCTGACGACGGCCGCGCACCGGGTCGGCACGTCACACCAAAACTGATGCCGATCGGGAGGTATCACAGCCCCCCGGCCCCGCTCTCACCTCTGACAGAACTTCATCTGAAGGAGGCGGGGATGGCCGGACGAGGCGCAGCGGACGACGCCGAGGACCGAGCGCACTGGGCGCGACGATCCGCGTGCGCGAATGAGGACATCGACCGACTCTTCGTGCGCGGCAAGGCGCAGAACGAGGCCAAGAAGGTATGCCGCACCTGCCCGGTCGCGCTTCAATGCCTCGCCGAGGCGCTCGACAATCACGTCGAATTCGGCGTATGGGGTGGCCTCACCGAGCGCGAACGTCGCGCCTTGCTGCGCCGTCGCCCCGACGTGACGTCGTGGCACGACCTGCTGCTCGGCATCGCCCGCGGGGGGACCCGGGCCGGTTAGGTCGCGCCTGATCCGCCCTGGCGGGTTCCCCCTCCGCCCGTCAGGGTCAGGGCGCCATGACTTCAGGTCAGCCTGCGAGAGCGCGATCAGCCCGCCAGCGTGGCGCCGACCTCGCGCAGACCCTCGAGGTCGTGGATGTCGCGGGCCGCTGCCGGGACCTGGGTGACGGCGATCCCCGGGTTCCCGGATCGGAAGCGTCCGATCTGCGCTTGATGGCGCTCGGCCATGGTGGCCAGATCGGCATGCAGGCGCAGCAGGTCGGCGCTGGCCGAGGATCTCGGTGTTGCCTCGTCCAGGGCGGCCGCCGCGTCCTCGGCGCGGCTACGGCTGAGGTTGCCGGCGAGGGTCTGGACGCGATTGACGACGACGCCGGCCAGCGGCATCCGTTCTTGGCCGAGGCGTTCGACGAAGAAGCTCGCCTCGCGCAGCGCGTCGCGATCGGGTGAGGCGACCACGACGAAGGCGGTCTCGGCGTCTTGGAGCAGGGCATACGTGGCGTCGGCGCGCTCGCGGAAGCCACCGAACATCGTGTCGAGGGCGGCGACGAAGGTCTGGACATCCCGCAGCAAATCGCCGCCGAGGACCTTCGTCATCACGCCGACCGCGACCGTCACGGTTGCGCCGACAGCCTTGAAATAGGCCTTGCCGCCGGCCTTCGCGGGAGCGACGAGGATGCGGATGAAGCGACCATCGAGGAAGGAGCCGAGGCGCTTGGGGGCGTCGAGGAAATCCAGGGCCGAGCGCGAGGGCGGGGTGTCGACGACGATGAGGTCCCAGCGGTCCTCGCGCCGGGCCTGCTCGCGCAGTTGGCCGAGCTTCTCCATCGCCATGTACTCCTGGGTGCCGGCGAAGGAGGAGGAGACCGCGATATAGAACGGGTTGGCGAGAATCTGAGCAGCCTTCTCGGGGGTGGCGTGCTGCTCCACGACCTCATCGAAGGTCCGCTTCATATCCAGCATCATCGCGTCGAGCGAGCCGCCGGAGGCGGTGTCGATCCCGGTGACCGGGCGGGGGGTGTTGTCGAGGGCGGTCAGACCGAGCGACTGGGCCAGCCGCAGCGCGGGGTCGATCGTCAGCACGACGACGCGGCGGCCCTGCTCGGCCGCGCGCACGCCCAGAGCGGCGGCGGTGGTGGTCTTGCCCACCCCGCCCGATCCGCAACAGACGACGATCCGGGTCTGCGGATCGGCGATCAGGTCATCAAGGCGCAGCGAGGGTGAACCGGTAGGGCGGGCCATCACACCATTCCTTGAGCATGGAGTTCGTCGGCGAGCACGGTGATGCCGCCCGATTGCAGACCGTCGGCGAGAGCGGTCAGGTAGAAAACGGCGCGGCCCTGGGCCTGGATGCGCTGGTCCTGCTCTCCTTGGAGATCGAGGCGTTCGAGGTGTTCGGCGGCTTCGGCGAGGAGGGTGTCGGCCGTGGTCTTGGGTTGCGCCACGCCCGCGTGGGCAAGGTCGTCGGCGATGGCCGCACGGAGCTGCGGGGACGCGCCGCCCGCGAGGTCGTCGAGATCTGCGTCGGACAGGATCGGGTCGCGGACCTGGTTGACGACGATGCCGCCGAGGGGCATCCGCTTGACCGTGAGCTCGGCCAGGGCGTCGATGCACTCCTGCACCGGCATCTCCTCCAGCAGGGTGACGACGTGCACGGCCGTGATCCGGCTCTGCAGAAGCGCGGTGATCGAATCGGCCTGGCCCCGGATCGGGCCGACCTTGGCAATCTCGGCGACCTCCTCGTTGACGCCCAGGAAGCGGCCGATGCGGCCGGTCGGCGGGGCATCGAGGACGACCGCGTCATAGACAGGGGCAGCCGAGCGGCCGCGGCCGGTGCGCCTGCCGACGGCCTCGTAGACCTTGCCGATCAGCAGGACGTCGCGCAGCCCGGGAGCGATGGTGGTGGCGAAGTCGACGGCGCCGAGCTTTTCCAGCAGGCTGCCGGCGCGCCCGAGCTTGTAGAACTTGTGGAGGTACTCCAGCAGGGCCGCCTTGGGCTCGACGGCCAATCCCCACAGGCTGCCCCCGGACGGGTCATTGAAGATCAGCGTCTCGGCGTGCGCCAGGGGGGCAATGTCGAAGATCTGGCTGATGCCTTGACGGTCCTCTACTTCGGCGAGCAGCACCTTCTTGCCCTGGCGGGCGATCGCGATGGCGAGGGCGGCGGCGACCGTCGTCTTGCCGGTCCCGCCCTTGCCGGTGACGATGTGCAGGCGCACGCCGGCCGTTGCCGGGTGCGTGGGCGTGGAACGGGGGGTCACCGGATCACCCTAGGCACCTTCGACGCCGCCGAGTAGCGCGGGCGTCGGCCGGTCGCCGTCGTGAGTGGGTGGCACCCTGGCCGGTGCACGGGTGTGTGACGAGCCTCACCCACGGCCGGGCACCCGCAGCACCGTCGGGGATAGAGTCGCCGCCATGACCCGATGGGAATATGCGACGGTCCCGCTGATCGTCCACGCCACCAAGCAGATCCTCGACCAGTGGGGCGCCGACGGGTGGGAACTCGTCCAGGTCGTCACGGGTCCGGATGGCAACGGCCTGGTTGCCTACCTCAAGCGTCCCAAGGACTAAAAGGAGAGCCATGTCCGCTGTCGAAGACCGCCTGGCCGAACTGGGCCTGAGCGTCCCCGAGGTCGTCCCACCCGTCGCCGCCTATGTGCCGGCCGTGCGCCAGGGGAATCTGGTGTTCACCTCCGGCCAACTGCCGATGGCCGGTGGCTCGATGGCGGCGACCGGCAAAGTCGGCGAGGGTGCCGGCTTGGTCGCCCCCGACGTTGCCAAGGAACTTGCCCAGGCGTGTGCGCTAAATGCGATCGCCGCCGTCAAGGCGCTGATCGGCGACCTCGATCAGGTGACCCGGGTGGTCAAGGTGGTCGGCTTCGTGGCTAGCCACCCCGACTTCACCGGTCAGCCGGGTGTCGTCAACGGCGCGAGCGAGTTGCTCGGCAAGGCCTTCGGCGAGGCCGGCGTGCACGCGCGCTCGGCCGTCGGCGTGGCTGCCTTGCCGCTGGACGCGCCCGTCGAGGTCGAAATCATCGTCGCGCTCGACTGACGACCGCCCCTGGCGGTCAGTCGCGCGCGGCGTCCTCCCCACGACATCTCCCGAACCATGAGCCCTCGTGACTTCGTGATGCCCGCCTCGCGCGGGCTCGCCGACCGCTGCTCGGCCTGGGTGGCCGACCCCGGAGTCTCGCCACCCACCAAGCCCGCCGCGACCGTAATCCTCGTGCGCGACGGAGTCGACGGTGTCGAGGTCTTTGTGCAGCGGCGGGTCTCGACCATGGCCTTCGCGCCGCGCATGACGGTCTTCCCCGGCGGCAGCGTCGACGCGACGGACTACCAGCCGCTGCCCTGGGCCGGGCCGAGCCACACGGAGTGGGCGTCGGTCCTCGCGCCGGCGAACGGTGGTGAGTTGGACCAGGCCGGCGATCGCCACGAGGGCGATCCAGCCAGTGACGAGGCCGAGGTGAGCGCATTCGCGACCGCCGCAGCTGTGGTGACAGCAGCTATCCGCGAGCTCTTCGAGGAGGCGGGTGTGCTGCTCGCGGGGGCGGGCGAGCATACGGCAATCGAGGCGACGAACACCGCCGACCTGGTGCGCGCCCGCGGGCAGTTGCTCACCCGGGAACGGTCGCTCGCGCAGGTGCTGACCGAGAACGAGTTGGTCGCTCGCACCGATCTGCTCGGCTTTCACGCGCACTGGATCACCCCCGAGGTCGAACCGCGTCGATACGACACCTACTTCTTCAGCGCCCTGGTGCCGCCCGGTCAGGCGGCAGACGCCGAGACCACAGAAGCCGAGATCGCCGACTGGGTGCTCGCTTGCGACATCCTGCAGGAGGGCACCGACAGCCTCATGCCGCCGACCCGGGTCTGCCTCGAAGCCATCGCGGCCGCACCGTCGGCCGCCGCCTTCGTCGCCGCCCGGCAGCCGGTGCCCACGGTGATGCCGGTGCCCGTGCTCACCGACCGGGGCTGGGCGATGCGGGCGGACCTGCCGTGACGCCCTGGGCCGGGGGCGAGATCACCCCCCACGCCACGTGTGTGCTCGCGCCGAACCCGGGCCCGATGACGCTCGACGGCACTAATACGTGGATCGTGATGGCGCCCGGGAGCACAGCGGCCCTGGTCATCGACCCCGGCCCGGACGATGAAAGCCACCTCCAGTCCGTATGCCGTGTGGTCGCCGACCGCGGGGCCCGCGTGACGACCACGATCCTCACCCACGCCCACCTCGACCACAGCGCCGGCGCGCCACGCTTCGCCGAACTCACAGGGTCGGTCGTGCGCCCCATTGGGCGCGGACACGCCGACCTGGCCGATGGATCGGTGGTGCGGGCCGCGGGGGTGGAGTTACGCGTGGTGGCGACGCCCGGGCATACGGCCGATTCGCTGTCCTTCGTCCTCGACGCCGACCACGCGCTGCTGACGGGGGACACCGTCCTGGGGCGCGGCACGACGGTGGTCGCCCACCCGGACGGCGAACTCGCGGCCTATCTCGACAGCCTGGAACGGCTGCAGGCGCTCACCGGCGCCGGCGTCGCGACCATCTTGCCCGGTCACGGCCCGGTGGTCCCGGATGCCTCGGCTCTGGTCGCGTACTACCGGGCGCATCGCGCGGAGCGACTGGAGCAGGTCCGCCAGGCCCTCGCCGATGGGGCCGACGGTGTCGACGGTGTCCTGGAACGCGTCTATGCCGATGTGCCCCGCGACGTATGGCCGGCCGCCCGCCTCTCGATCGCGGCGCAACTGGCCTATCTGGCGGAGCGGCAGTGACGCCTGGAGCGTCTGCGGTCAGGCGCCGGCGCGCTTGTGCAGGCGCTCGAGGTTCATCAGCAGCACGGCGCGCGCTTCGAGCTTGATCCAGCCGCGGGTCGCGAAGTCGGCGAGGGCCTTGTTCACGGTCTCGCGGGAGGCGCCGACCAGTTGGGCCAACTCCTCCTGAGTCAGGTCGTGCCCGACGAGGATGCCGTCCTCGACGGGACGGCCGAAGCGCTGCGAGAGCTCCAGCAGGGCCTTGGCGACGCGGCCGGGGACATCGGTGAAGACCAGGTCGGCGAGGGATTCGTTGGTGCGCCGCAGCCGGCGGGCCAAGGCGGCGAGCAGAGTGAAGGACACCTGCGGGCGGGCGACCAGGTAGGTGTGCAGCGCCTCGGTGGTCAGCCCGACGAGTTGGGTCTCGGCCACGGCCGTCGCGGTCGCGGTGCGCGGGCCGGGATCGAACAGGCTCAGCTCACCGAACATCTCGCCCGGGCCCAGGATCGCCAGGAGGTTCTCGCGACCATCGGAGCTGGTGCGACCGAGCTTGACCTTGCCCTCGGTGATCACATAGAGCCGATCACCGGGGTCGCCCTCGTGGAAGAGGATGTCGCTGCGCTCCATATGGAGCGGCGTCATCGAGGAGAGCAGGTCACTCGTCGCCTGCTCATCAAGCCCGGCGAACAGGGGCGAACGGCGCAATACGTCGAGGTCCACGGGCCGCATTCTGCCATGGGCGTAGCGCACAGTAGCCCGAGCGACGGTGGAGCCTGCGGTCTGCGTGGGCTTGTCGGTGGCCCCGGCTAGATTGGCAGCGCGCGGACGGGCTGCCGGCCGGCAGCCGCGCCGAGAGTCGGTGTGCGCCTTTCGAGACGGCCGCAGACCGGGAAAGGAGCGATGGCACGGTGGTCGATGACGCCTTGAGCCGGGTCCGCCGCGCTCGCAAGATCTACCGCGACCTCGCCGCGTTCTATCCGTATGCACATTGCGAACTCGATTTCGCGACGCCCCTCCAACTCCTCGTCGCCACGATCCTGTCCGCCCAGACGACGGATGTCGGGGTCAACAAGGTCACGCCCGACCTCTTCGCGCGCTACCCCGACGCTGCGGCGCTGGCCGGCGCCGATCGCGAGCAGCTCGAAGCGCTCATCAAACCGACCGGCTTCTTCCGGGCCAAGGCCGATTCCCTGATCAAACTCGGTGACGCGCTCGTGGAGAACTTCGGCGGCGAGGTCCCGCGCCGGATGGCGCAGCTGGTGACGCTGCCCGGAGTCGGCCGCAAGACCGCGAATGTCGTGCTGGGCAACGCCTTCGGCGTGCCGGGCATCACGGTCGACACCCACTTCGGCCGGTTGGTGCGGCGGTGGCACTGGACCGAGGAGGAGGACCCGGTCAAGGTCGAGGCCGCGGTCGGTGCCCTCATCCCCAAGCGCGACTGGACGATGCTCTCGCACGTCGTGATCTTCCACGGCCGGCGCATCTGCCATGCCAAACGGCCCGCTTGCGGGGC
>NZ_DAOQZV010000101.1:0-8229 GCF_035343835.1 Nostocoides sp.
GCTGGCGCGCGGCGTCCAGCGCGCCGACGCGGCGCTCGCGACGACGACGCGGGGGCGATGGGCCGCGGATCTGTTGGGGACTCGCACGGGTGGCGTGCGCGATCTCGAACACGGCAATGTCGTCGCCGCGGACTGGTCGGGCCGGCCGCCCGACGGGGGCGACCATCGCACCCATCCAGCTGCCCGCGCGCAAGTCCGTCACCATGCGGTCGTGGCCGTGGCTCCAGGATTCTCGGGCGCGTTCGGTGCGCGCGTGGGCGATCTGGTGGTTCCCGTCGCATCTGCCGAACACGTCGAGATGCATTCCGTCGCAAGTCGATTCGCGGGCGAACAGGTGGAAATGGTGCGCGGTGTGACACACCTCGGCCTGGTCAACGACGAAAGGGTGTATGCCGCACTCACTCGGTGGTTGTCGGCGCCCTGTGCCATCCTTGACGGCGCACCACAACCGCCTGGGGAGGCACCACCGCCATGCACACACCACGACGACGCACGCTCCTGACCGCCTCAGCGGCGACCCTGCTCGCGGGTAACGCGGCATCGCTCGCGACGGCCGCGGAGGGTGCGGCACCCGCCCGGGCGGGTGGGCCGGAATACCAGGGACAGGTGATGGGCGGCGCGTTCGCGGACATGTATCCCGTGGATATCGCGAGCACCGGCTCCTACTACTACGTCATCGATCCGGGCAACTACCAGATCGAACGCGTCGTCCGGTCGAGCGGCACGATCGACAAGCGCACCCCGCGCGGCGGTGGCGCGGGCACCGACGAACTCGCCGCCGCGCGAGCGCTCGCGGTCGACAGCGCCGGCAGCGTCTATGTCGCCGACACCCCGAACAACCGGGTCGTGACGTATGACGCGGGGCTGGCGCGCACCGGCGGCTGGGGGAAGAAGGGCAGTGGCGTCGGCGACTTCACCGCCATCTACGGCGTGGCGATCGGGCCGGGGCTGACGACCACCGGTGCGTCCGCGGAGGTGGTCTACACCATCGACGGCGACCGGGTGCAGCGCTTCACCCGGGACGGCAAGGACCCCAAGGTCTTCGCGACCGGCTTCAACCAGCCCCGGCAGATCGAGGTCAACAAGGCCAGTGGCGATGTCTATGTCGTCAATGCACGGGACCGCAAGATCGTCGGCTTCGACAAATTCGGCGTCAAGAAGTTCGAGTTCGGCAATGGTGTCGGGTCCGGTCCGGGTCAGTTCCAGGGCGATCCGCGCGGGATCACGGCCACGGCGACCGGGTCGCTGATCTTCGTCACCGACGACGGCAATCGGCGCGTGCAGGTCTGGGGGCGTGGCTCCGACGGCACGTACACCTATCGCTACGCGATCGGGTCGCCGACGACCACGGTCTTCACCGATCCGCGTGGGCTGGACATGACCCCCGACGGGAAGCTCGTCGTCACCGACGAGTGGGACTACTCCCTCAAGGAGTTCACGGTCACCTCGACGAGCTCGAAGCAGACGCGGCGGCTCTTCGGGCACGCGGCCGGCCTACCCGGGGCCAACTGCCCGCGCGGCCTCGCGGCCGACAAGACCGGGCATCTGTTCACCAGTGACTGGTGGAATCAACGCATCGTGCGCACCAGCCTCACCGGCGCCAGCGCGATGTCCTGGGGCAAGCGGGGCACGCGCAATGATCCCGGATCGCTGAACTTCGCGTGGGGCGTGGCGGTCCAGCCGAGCACCGGGCGGGTCTTCGTCGCCAACCGGGAGTCGCACGAGATCACCGTCTTTGACAATGCGGCGGGCAACCACAAGTGGCTGACGAAGTGGGGTTCGCGCGGCTCGGTGTCCGCGGGGACGCAGATGACCTTCCCGCAGGGGCTGAGTTTTGCACCGGACGGGACCTTGTATGTCGTCGACACCGGCAACGGCCGGGTCAAGCAGTTCCGGGTCGATGCGGCCGGCAATGGTGCGTGGGTGCGGACGATCGGCAATGGCGTCGGCGCCGCGGTCGGGCAGTTCAACATGCCGACGGGGATCTCGGTCGGTGCCGACGGCGCGGTCTGGGTGGCCGACACCCGCAACAGCCGGGTCCAGGTCTTCCGGGGTGGAGCGTGGACCGCTTATGGCACGCCCTCGGGGTCGACCAAAGCTTTCAATGTGCCCTGGGGCGTGACCGTGGCGCCCGACGGCTATGTCTGGGTGGCCGACACCGGCCGCAAGCGTCTGGTGCGCATGAGCGCGACGGGTGCCTTCAGCTATGAGGTGACCGGGGCGTCCGCGGGGACCGCCGACTTCGGTGGGCCCTTCCAGGTGCTCTTCACCTCTGCGACGACGATGTATGTCTCCGACACCTGGGGCAACCGGGTGATCAAACTCGGCTGGTAGCCCGGTCGCCTGAGGGTTGTCGGTGGCGCCTACTACGGTGAGGAACGGTACCGGAATGGCAAAGGAGTCATCGATGACCACGGCAGCGGTGTTGGCAACGGGCTTGGCGTTCGGCGAGGGGCCGAGATGGCGTGACGGGCGGCTGTGGTTCAGCGACTTCTACCGGCACGCGGTTTTCACCCTCGACATGGACGGCGTGGAGGCCAAGGTCGTCGATGTGCCGGGTCAACCATCGGGGTTGGGGTGGCTGCCCGACGGGCGCCTGCTCGTCGTCAGCATGCTGGATAAGAAGGTCATGCGGCTGGAGCCCGACGGCGCGCTCGTCGAGCACGCCGACCTGACGGAGTTGGCCGACTTCCACGCCAACGACCTGATCACCGATAACTTAGGCCGGTCGTTCGTCGGCAACTTCGGTTATGACCTGCACCACGACATGGCCGAGCGCGATGTGCCGACGATCCTGGGTGACGAGTCTGCCGGGTCGACGACGCTCGCGCGGGTCGAGGCCGACGGCTCGGTGCACGTGGCCGCCGAGCACGTCCGCTTCCCCAACGGCATGGCGCTGATCGACGACGGTCGCACGCTGATCCTCGCCGAGACCTTGCGCTTGCAGTTGACCGCCTTCGACGTCGCGTCGGATGGGACGTTGAGCAACCGGCGCGTATGGGCCTCGACCGCTCCGCAGATGGTCGCGCCGGATGGCATCTGCGCCGACCCTGAGGGCGGCATCTGGGTCGCCGCCGCGCTGGGCAACGCCGTCGTGCGCTATGCCGAGGGCGGCGAGGTCACCGGCCAGGTCGAGACCAGCCAGATCGCGTATGCCTGCGCCCTCGGCGGCCCTGACGGCCGGACCCTCTTCGCCATGACCGCGCCCTCGAGCGAGCCGTCCGTCGTGGACGGTCACCGGTTGGGATGCATCGAGATCGCCACCGTCTAGGAGGATAGATGAGCAGTCGCAAACCCGGCGAACCGCTCGCGCGCAATGCGGCGAGTCTGGTCGCCGAAGCCGATGCCAAAGTCGAGACGCTGGCCCTCGCGGATGCCGTGGGCCTGCTCGATGACCCGGGCGTCCTTTTCGTCGACATCCGCGACCCGCGCGAGCGGGAGCGACTCGGCACCATCCCGGGGGCGCTGTCGGCGCCCCGCGGGATGCTGGAGTTCTGGGTCGACCCCGAGTCGCCGTATTACAAGCCTGAGCTCGACGACGGGCGCCGACTGGTGCTCTATTGCGGTTCGGCCTGGCGCTCGGCGCTGGCGACCGCAACGCTGACCGAGATGGGTCGCGAGGACGTCACCCACCTCGCTGGCGGGTTCAGCGCCTGGCAGGCGGCCGGTCACCCGCTCGAGGCAGTCGGGCGGCGAGAGGCAGCCAACCGGCCACCCGCGCCCGGCGTCTAGGGTTTCGAGAGCCCGCTGGGCCCGCCACACAAAGGAGCAGGGGAAATGCGCGCGCGAGTTCGTTCGGTCTGGCTGGCAATTGTCGGGGTCGCCGCCCTTCTGGTGGGGGGTGCCGCGCCGGGCTTCACGGCCGCTCCGCCCACGGCATCCGGGGCGTCGAATGCCCGGCAGGAGGTGCCTGCGCGGCTGGTCCGGTTGACCGGGGACCCGGCGCCCGGTGTCAAAGGCGAGGCTGCTCGCGGGCGGCCGGACACGGCATACGTGCTCGTGGGTGGGCAACGCATCCCCGTGGCATTGACGCTGATCCGCGGCGTGCCGACCGGGGCCGTCCTGGCGCGGTTGTCCGCGCCCGTGGGTGGTGACGATGCGGCGATCGGCGCTGCTCTGGCCCGCGGCGCGGTCGCGGTGGTCGCCGTGCGGATCGACCCGGCGCAACGCCACGGGACGGACCTCGGCGAGCACGAGGTGCTGGTCGTCCCGGTCTACTGGGAGTCATCGACCACCGACGCGGGGGAGTTGGCCCGCAGCTTCGGGGCGATGGCGGACTACTACAAACGCAACACGAACGCCAAGATCTCCCTGGCGACTGCGACGATCATGGCGCCGCAGAAGATCACACTGACGACGACGCAAAGGGACGAGTGCGACTACACCGCGATCGAGTCGAAGGTGCGCACTATCACCGGCACCACGCCGCGCGATCGCTTCCACCACATCGTCGCGGTGATGGAGAATCTCCCGTCCTGCTGGTGGGGTGGGCTTGCGACCCTCGGCCCCTCCGCCACCGGCGACGGATTCATCTGGGTCAACGGCTATCCACTCGCCTCGTTGCTGGCCCACGAAATGGGTCACAACTTGGACCTGACGCACAGCGGCGCGCTTTGGTGCTTCGACTCGCGGGGCAAGCGGGTCCCGCTGTCCGACACTTGCCGGAACACGACCTATGACGATGCCTGGGATGTCATGGGTAATCAGCCGTACGGTTTCGGGGCGATCAGCGCGTCCAACCTCGACCGGCTCGGCGTCTTGGGCGTAGGCGATCGTGTCGTGGTCCCGGGCAGCGCGACTGTGACCCTCAAGCCGCTCGAGGGCGGCGTGGGGCTGCGATCAGTGGCGTTCATCGACGGTAACGCCCGCTACGAGATCGAGTACCGGATCGCCGCCGGCGACGACCGGTATATCGACGACGCCACGTATGTCGACGGCTCAGGTGTCCGTCGGACCCGACCGGGTGGAGGGGTGATCATCCGGCGTTACAGCATGGGCTGGGATAACGACGATCAGGAGTTCGACGTGGTCGACTTCCATCCGCTCGCCACTGGGGAGACCTACGACCGACACCCCGGTCTCGAGGCCGGTGAGTCCTTCACGTGGCCGGGTTCGCGGCGCGCGATCCGCGTGGAGTCGACGTCGTCCGCTGGCGCAGTCATCACCATCTCGCGTCCACATGGCGATGTCGTGCGGTGGTATGGCGCGGACCGCTACAGCACCTCACTGACCATTGCGCAGAACGCCTTCGGCGGCAGCGGAAGCGACCTATTCCTCGCAAGCGGCAACGTCTTCACCGACGCGTTGAGCGGGGCCGGTGTGGCCGGCCGGGCGGGCAGCCCCCTCTTGCTCACTCCGCGCGACGACCTACCCATCGACATGCTCCAGGTCGTCTTCGACATGAAGCCGCCGCTGGCCACCATCCTCGGTGGGCCGGCGAGCGTCGGAACCTGGGCCGAATCGCTCCTGGAGATTCACGTGGCGAAGGTCCGCCGCCTCGCTGGAGCCGACCGCTACGACGCGAGCGCGGCCATCTCGCAGGCAAGCTTCACCCCGGGCGTCGACGTCGCCTATGTCGCCTCCGGTCTCGTCTTTCCCGATGCTCTCTCGGGGGCTCCGGTCTCGGGTCTCCGGGGTGGTCCCATGTTGCTGACCCGTCCCGATGCGCTCCCGGATGCCATCGCGAGCGAGTTGCGCCGGGTGCAGCCGAAATCCGTTGTGGTGCTGGGCGGGCCCGCATCGATCAACGACGCGGTGCTGGGCCAGATCGCGGCAGCTGCGGGGGTGACGCCATCACGGATCAGCGGCGCCGACCGCTACGAGGTCTCGGCCGCCGTCTCCGCGGCGAACTTCCCCGCAGGCACCGACACCGTTTTCATCGCCTCGGGCGCGATCTTCACCGACGCTCTCTCGGGTGCACCGGCCGCTGTCGTGCACAAGGGCCCGATGCTGCTGGTCACCAGCAGCCGGATCCCGGACGCCATCCGCGCCGAGCTGACGCGCCTGAAGCCACGCACCATCGTCATCCTCGGCGGACCCAATAGCGTCGGCTCCGGCGTGGCGACGGCCCTTCAGGCCTACCTGCGCTCGTGAGCGTTCGCACGGCGGCGGGCCCCGGGTCTGTTCGCCGAGCGTGTCAGCCTCGTGAGGTAGGCGGCCCGGTTGTGAACCGCATCACATTCGGGGCGATCGGGTAACGATTTCATCACGCACGGCGTCGATATTGAGACCGCCGCTCCGACCTTCGAAACCGATCTCTGAACTCTTCTATGCCTGATGCCACCGACACCCTGATCCGACCCCAAGGCAACGACGCCGCTTCCGACTCCGACACTCCCGACAAGACTCCCGGCTATCTCGGCCTGTCCTTGACCCAGATCCTTGGCGGTGCGCTGGCCGCCGTCAGCGCTGCCGCCCTCGGTGCGCGGCTCGGCCTGGCCGGAACCCTGAGCGGCGCGGCGATCGGCAGCATGGTCTCCGCCGTCGCCGCGGCGGCCTACACCGAGTCGCTGCGGCGCACTCGCACGGTGATCCGCACCCGCACGCTCACCGCGGTCGCCGGTGCGCGAACCGTCGCTGTGGTCGCCGATGCCGAAACGGACGAGGACGGATCGCCGCTCCTGACGCGCGCGAGCGACCGAGAATGGCGCCCGACCCGCGCCGGCGACCGGGCGCTCGGACGACGGATCGCGCTCGGCGCGGCGGCCCTCTTCGCCGGCGTGTTAGTGCTGATCACCGGCATCGAGCTAGGGATGGGCCGCGCCCTGGACGGTCAGTCCGGGACCACGGTGCGCCAAGTGGTGGAGAAGGCCGGCACCGGCAAGGCCGGGAGTACGAAGCCCGTCGTGCCCTCCTCGTCCTCGACCTCGGACTCGCCGGCGAGCAGCCCTTCGGACTCGCCGACCAGCCAGACTCCGGGGACCTCGACGGACACCCCGACCACGTCAACCGATACGCCGACGACCTCGACGGACACGCCGACGACGTCCACCGAGGCGCCCAGCACGCCGACCGACCCGGGCACCCCGGATGCCACGGGCACCGACGCCGCCACACCCAATGTCGAGGGCGGCCTCGACCCCCTCTCGGACCCCTCGCCCGCGCTTCCGTAGCCCTTGGTCCTCGGCGGGCGGGTTTACTCGGACTCGCCGGGAGCCACGCGCAGCTGGTCAGACGCCAAACCGTCGCCCAGGACCGACGGGTCCGCAGCCCAGCGCAGACTGGCCCCGCCGCTGTGGCGGGCATCGGCCAAGGCGGCACCCAGGAAGCGGTAGGTCCACTCCTGCGCCAACGCCCGGGTTTCGGCAAAGATGACCGGCACGCTCGGGAAGTGCACCTGGCACTCGGCGAGCATCTCGGCGACAAGCGCCGGCCGGACGTGGGTCAGCTTGAAGATCTGCGAATACCGGTCCTCGACCACCACCGCGGCGTGCGGCACGGTCACCAGCTCGCTCAGCACCGCCCGCAGCTGGCCACTGCTGAGGCTCCTGACCAGGTCGTCGACACCTTTACGCTCGACGACCGCGACCAGTTCGCTGTCCAGTTCCACGCCATAGTCGCCGACGCGCAAGGCCCGCTTGACGACGCTCGCCTGCTGATGGCTGAATTTCCACCCATACCGCTCGCGGCTATCGACGACGATCTCCAGATCGCCTAGGCCGGACGCCCGCGCGGTCGGCAGGTCCACCGCGGGCTTGGCCGTCTTAGTGGTCCGCGGCGATTGCCAAAACACCATTTCGCGCCCGCGCGCCCGCGCGATCACGAACTGTGAGCGGTTCTCCCGCGACCGCTCCAGCACCAGATCGATCGAGGCGCCCCGCCGCACGCAGGAGCGCACGGGGAGCGCCTCGATGATCTCGGCGTCCGGCGGCCAGTCATCCCCGCCGCGGAAACAGAACACCTTGCTCGTCCGGGGCCACGTCTCCCGGGCCCGCAAGACGATGCCGTCGCCCAGGGGGATCCGCAGCAGGTAGGGCAGCGAGGACTCGGTGTCCGGGTTGCGCGCGATGAGGAAGTCGGCCAACTCGCTCAGCCGGACGTGGGGGGCGTGCCCGTCCCGCTGCCCGACCCGGGCGGTGGTGGCGGCGTGCCGTACCCGGACGGCGGGGGTGGAGGCGCGGTGGGGTAGTTCGCCGGAGGCGGCGGGGTGCCGTAGAGGGGCGGACCGGCATACGGCTGGCTGGCATCACTCGACTGCCCGTATGACTGCTGCCCCCCGTAGGTCTGCTG
>NZ_DAOQZV010000101.1:8329-10949 GCF_035343835.1 Nostocoides sp.
AGGGCGGCTGGCCCCCGTACGGCGGCTGCCCGCCGTAGACCGCCTCGCGGCGTTCGCGACCTGAGCGCACCATCTTCACGATGCCGACGATCGTCAGCACGACGCCGAGGAGACCGAAGAGCGTGGCGATGATGAAGGCGCCGACGATGACGCCGATGGTCTTGCCGCCGACCTTGGTGGCCGTGTCGCCGGTCAGCAACTTCGCCGGATTCGACCCGCACGTGACCGTGTAGGTGCCGGCTGTCGAGGAGGTGTAGGAGCCGCCGCTTTCGTACTGGCGGCCGTCGAAGGCGGCGCGGAAGGCCGGGCCGCTCGCCTCCATGCCGATCGTCGCGCCGTCACTCCCGAGGACCACACAGGCCTGGCTCGGCTGGCCGGTCTGACTCTCGAAGCTGGTGCCCGTCGCCGCGCCCACGTCGACCATAATCACCATGGTCGAGTTCGCTCCGAGTTCGACCGTGCCGCCGGGCGGCGTGGTCGGAACCTCCCGGACGGTGTTGAGCAGGCCCTTGCTGCCGTAGGCGACGCCGCCGAAGAAGATCCCCGGCGCAAGCACGAACATGCAGATCAGGCCAAGAATGAGCGGCAGGACCCCGCGTCTCTTGGGTGGCATTGCTTCCCCCTCGATTCCGGCGACGACGTGCCGCCTCTCTCGCCATTCAACCGTACGGGTATCGTCCCCCGCGAGGGCGCAGGGCCCTCGACCGGACCCACACGTCCGGACCGCACATCCGCAGGGGAGTTTCACCGATGAAGTCCACCCGCACGCGCGCCATCGTCGTCACCGCGACGATGGCGCTGACGCTGTCCGCCGCACCGACGTTTGCCGCGGATCCGCTCGCCGCGTCGTCGCCCGCCGCGTCCTCGACCGCCCAGAAGTACACCTACGACTTCCGCACCGGGGCGACGACCGACCCGCAGGCGGCGCCGATCGTCAAGAAACTCCTCGCCGCCCTGCCGAAGGACTGGCAAGCCCGCCGGGCGGCCTTCCTCGCCAAGACCGGCGCCGAGCCGGGCCCGGTCGGCCGGTCGATCGAGGCGCAACTGACTGGTGCCAAGTGCGAGCCCACGGCGCTCAACGCCTATGTCGAGAAGATCACCGCCGGAATCCCGCTGCCGCGTCTCTTCGTTCTCGCGCTCGTCGGTGCCTTCGACTACCCGACCTATGACGCTCTGATCTATGGATCGCGCACCGACGCCGACTACTCCCTCACGCCCGGCACGACGGGGAAGGTCCGCTACACCACCAGCGTCGCCCGCGGCTTCTGGGACATCGAGTCCGGCGACATCGCGGTCATGGGGATGCACAGCAATATGGTCGTGGACCGGGCTCGCGTGATCCGGACCGTCCAGACCATCTTCGGCGTCTCGGCGGCCGACGCCGCGCAGCTCGCCGACCTGATCATCCCCCTGATCCTCGACACCAAGCAGCTGCGCGACGGCAACAACCCGATGTTCAGCCTCAACGCCTTTGCCTTCACGGCAGAAGGCCAGGCCGGCCTGGAGGGCATCGGTGACCGCATCGTCATGGGTGAGGGCATCATCAAGGCCCTGCGCGACACCGGCAACATCGAGGTCGGCCCGCAGATGGTGCTCTCGCACGAGTACGGCCACCACGTGCAGTTCGAGAACCACGCCTACCCGGCGCAGACTTCGCCGGAGAACACGCGAATGATGGAGCTGATGGCGGACGCCTATGGCGCCTACCTCGACTCGCACCGGGAAGGCCTGAACTTCAACGCCGAGCGGGTCAACGGCGCCATCGCCCTCGCTCACCTCGTCGGTGACTGTGCCGTCAACAACCCAGGGCACCACGGGACGCCGAGCCAGCGCGCGGCGGCGGCTTCCTGGGGCGCCTCGCTCGCGAAGTCGAACGGCACCACGGTCCTGCCGTCCAAGCAGGTCCAGGCGCTCTTCCTCAAGGCGCTGCCCGCAATCCTCAAGCACTGAGTTTCGCCCCCGCGCCGCCGCCCCGGAGACTCAACTCCGGGGCGGCGGCCGATGTCCGGCCCCAGCAGCGGAAATGGCAAGGTTGTCCTTATGCGGTCCTATTGCGCGATCTATGTCGACGCCGGCTACCTCCTGGCGTCGGCCGCCACGCGCGTCACCGGAACCTCGCTGCGGCGCGGCGTCCAGGTGGACCACACCGCCTTGATCCAGGGCCTGATCGCCCAGGCCGAAGCCGAGTCCGGTATGCCGCTGCTGCGCGTCAACTGGTACGACTCCGGCGGCCGCCCCGGCGGTATGCCCGATTTCCACCAGGACGACATCGGCCTCCTCCCGCGGGTCAAGCTCCGGCTCGGCCGGCTCTCGCACACCGGGGAGCAGAAGGGTGTCGACCTGCGGATGGGCCTGGACCTGGCCACCTATGCCCGCAACCGGGTCGTCGATGTCATCTATCTCGTCTCCGGCGACGACGACCTGACCGAGGCCGTCGAGGAAGCGCAATTCCACGGCCTGCAGGTCATCATCATGGCCGTGCCGGGGCCGGCCGGTCGTCCGCACGCGGTGGCCCGCAATCTCCAGCGCGAGGCCGATGGCGTCATCCTCATCGAACCCGAGGTCGTCGACGCTTCGGTGCGCCCCGCAACCATCCCGGCCGCGCTCATCCCCGGCTCGG
>NZ_DAOQZV010000102.1:0-10900 GCF_035343835.1 Nostocoides sp.
CGCGGCGCCGGTGCCGGCTGCTGCGGCACCCTCACCGGGGGCGAGCCCGAGCGCACTGGGAAGCACGAGCCCGCCGGCCCCCGGGGCTCTGCCCGCGTTCGGGACCCGTCGTGGCTCGGCGATCGACAACGCCACCGTCGATGTCACGCTCAACTCGGTCGTCGCCGACGGCGCCGTCATGACGGTCACCTGGACCGTGCGCAATGCCGGTCAGCAACCGTGGCGGATCGGTGATTACTTCTATGCCGGCTACTACTTCGACTCCACGGTCAAGGCCACCGGCGTGGCTTTCGACTATGTGGAGGGCCTAGCCCGGTCCGACGGGCAGGCCGACGGCGTCTACGTCCTGGACCGGGTGAATGCGCGCCGCTACCTGACCGGCCGTGACAAGGACGCGCGCTGCGCGTGCAGCAGCGGGCTGGGCTTGGCGAATCTCGAGCCGGGCGGCGAGGCGGTGCTCGAGGCGCAGTACAAGGCCCCGCCGGCCGATGTCACGACCGTCGACGTCGTGATCCCCCATGTCGGCGGCTTCCGCGACGTGCCGGTGACCCGGTGATGCGGGCGCGGCTGCGCACGATCTGGGGAGTGTGCGGGGTCACCTGCGCGGGCAGCACGACTCGTCGTGTGGCCCTGGCCGTGGTTGCTGTGGTCGTCGGCGGGCTCGGCGAGGTGCTCGTCCTGAACGTCGCGGATGCATCGACGATGCCCGCCGGGTCATCGGCTGTTCCGGTGCGCGCCGCGCCGGTCGCCGACCCGGTGGGGTCGGGTGCGCGGCAAACTTTCCCCGCTGCGGCGACGCCGGAGATCGCCGAGGTCAGCGATCTTGGCTTCGAGGTCGCCCGGATCGAGTTCAGCCTGGCCAACCTCGCCGGCACGCTGATCGTCACCGACGGCCGGCGGTTCCGGCTCGACGCGGACGTGCTCTTCCGCTTCGACCGGGCGGACCTGAGCCCGAAGGCCGACGCGCTGATCGCCGATGTTGCCGCCCAGTTGGGTGCGGCGAAGGCTCGCTCGATCCGGGTCGACGGCTACACCGACGAGACCGGCGACGCCGCCTACAACCTCGGCCTCTCGCGCCGGCGGGCGAGCGCCGTCGCCGCTGCCCTGCGCGACCGGCTCGGGCCGAGCGTCGGCATGGACGTGACCGGCTACGGCGAGGCCGACCCGGTCGCCGACAACGACATCGAGTCGGGCCGGGCCCGCAACCGCCGCGTCACCGTGACGATCGTGCGCTGAGCTCTGCCGTCGGCCTGGCCGCGCACGTGCGTTCCTTCGGCTGGTCGGCCTGGCCGCGAACTGGCCGGCCACCACCTGCGGGGCCGCGCACGCGCGTTTCTTCGGCTGCGCCGCCCTAGCGCCTGCGCGTCCCCGGCGAGTGCGCCGGCATACGGGCCGGTTAGGCGAAGTCGACGTCGGCGGCCAGGGCGACGCTCCCGCGCGCATCGGGGACGCGGGAGAACTCCCAATACAGATTGGTGTAGGCGATGGCCTCGGCCGGCCCGATGGGCGCGCCCCAGCGGCGCAGGTCCTCGGTCGTGTGCCCATCGGCCACCAGCACGGTGTCGAAGCCGCGGCCGAGCGCGCCGTGCAGCGTCGACCGAATGCAGGCGTCCGTCTGCGCGCCCGTCACCACGACCGTGCCCACACCCAAATCCGCGAGCACGTCGGACAATTCGGTCGCCTCGAAGGAATCGCCGAACTCCTTGCGCACCACGGCTTCATCCTGCGCTGGCACCAACTCGGGGACCAACTGCCACCCGTCAGAATCGATGGGCATTCCCTCGTCGGAGTGCTGCACCCACACCACTGGCGACCCGCCCGCACGCGCCCGATCGACCAGACCCGCGATCGTCTCGACCACGGCGTCGCGGTCGTGTCCGCCGGCGACGACATCGCGCTGCATGTCGACCACCAGCAAAGCTGTCGCCGTTCGGTCCTCGAATCTGCTCATCTGCGTCTCCCGTTCTGGCCGTCCATCGCCAACGACCCACCTACCGGCCAGGCTAAACGAGAGGTCCGACACCCCGTCCACGCCGAGGCCCCACCAGCGAGCGGCGCGTCGATCCGGACGGGGCCGTCGCTCCCGGTCGGCCCGTCAGCCGACATCAGGCGGCGGAGGTGACCCAGGCCTGCCACGGATGAGGGACATGTGCCCCATGTCCGGGATCGATGCCGACGATCTCGCCGCCGTCGAAGCTGGTGATCTCATGGCCGCAGTCATGATCCAGACGCGTGCGAGCCGCGATCGCCTCCGCCGCACGGAAGCACTCGCGCTGCCAGTCGTAGGCCGAGGAGTGGCCGTGGATCTGGCCGAACGGCATTCGCCGCCCGAGCCAGCTGGGCAGCAACTCCATCGAGGCCGACGCCCACATCGGGCCCGCGGAGGCAGACCGCGAGCCGCCGAGCATGGCACCGCCCCGGAAGATGGAAGTCCGCCCGAGCGCCCCCATCATGTTGAGCATTTCCGCGGCCCGCACGGCGCTCGCGGGCTGCCCGAGATCCGCCCGCCAGAAGCCCTCGGTCAGACCCGCGTGCGTGACCAGCAAGTCGGCGTCCCCGGCCGGCACGACCGTCGCCACGGTCATCAGACCGTCCCCCCACCAGCGGCGCAGGATCGCGATCGTCTCGCCGTCGAGCCGTTGGTGCCACTCAAAGGTCGGGGCCCGGAGGTATTGCGCCTCGTGGTTGCCGACCAGCTGCACCCAGCCCGGGGCGGCCGCCGTGAGGAACCGGTCGACAAGCGCGACGACGGCTCGCGAGTCGGGCCCGCGGTGCACCAGGTCGCCGACTTGGACGATGCGCAGGTCCGCCGGGATCGTGCCCGAATCCGGGTCCGCGCCCAGCCGCGTCAGTTCTGCCCGGAGCGCCTGGTGATGCCCGCCGACGTCGCCGATCACGGCATACCGCAGTGTCCGGTCGGGCGTCACCGAGGCTCGCCCGGCGCCCACTCGGCCGTGTCGGTATAGGCCGCGACGGTCGCGAATCGCTTCTGCGCCTGCGCGATCTCGCGGACCGCCTGAGCGACGATGCTGCGGTCGATCGGCGACATGGCGTCGAAGACGAGATCGTCCGAGGGCGTGACCCCCTCGCGCGACTGCATCAGCTGGTAGCGCAGCCGCAGTCGCTGAAGGACCTCGAAGACCTCGGCCAACGACGTCGACTGCTCCTGGCTGAGCACGGTCGATCCGCCGGCGTCCAGCAGTCGTTCGCGCGTCGAGAGGGCACTGGAGCCGGCGACCAGCGCGGCCCATCGAGCGAGATTGACTAGGGGGAGAAGCGCGTGCTCCTTGATGTCATAGGTCCACGAGCGCCGCCACGGCTCGCGAATCAGCAAGGAGCGCAGCCGGGCCCGCCGTGCGAGCGCGTCGGTGAGCAGGAGCCGCATGGTCAGCGGGTGCTCGCGCAGGTCGCCGACCACGAGGTCCGCCGCGGCGGTCTCGTCGGCGCCGAAGATCGGCCGCGCGTCCACAAGCAGCGAGGTCATGATGGCGCCATTGCCGGCGACCGGGTCGGCGAGCCACTCCCGCGCCGCGGCCCGCCATTGGGCATGCGTGCGGGACAGGAGCGTATGCCGCCCGCTCACCCCGTGCGTGTCCGTCGCCATGCCCGCCGACTGGAGGATGAGGTCGACCCCGGCCAGGGCCGTCCGATAGCACGCCATGACGTCCTCGGGGGTGCCGTCGGCGAAGGCGACGGCCGAGTCGATGTCGGAGGACAGCACGGCCTCGCGCCGGCCATTGCTCCCGAGAGCCAGCCAGGTGAAGGCCGACATGGGCAGGTCTGGGTGCCCCGCGAACTCCAACTCCAGCGCTCGCCGGACGAGTCCGTCGAGCAGCGTGGAGTAGACCCCGATAACCCGCCCGGAGGCAAGGCCGTGCTCCAGCAGCCGGCGCAGGAGATCGGGAAATTGCTCAGCGCAATCGACAAGGTCACCGGGTGTCGGCGCATGCCGAAGTCGTTGGTGGATCGCGAGATCCGACGCCGTCGGGGTGAGGCTGAAGTCGCCAAGCGTGACTACGCCCACGAGCCGCCCGCTCTCGTCGGTGACGACGGCCGCGTCCGCGTCGGCTTCGAGCAACGCGAGCAGCGTCTCCGCCGGCGCCTCGGCCGCATCGGCCTGTGGCGTGACCGAGGCGACAACGTCCCGTGCCGGTGCGGTGGGCGGCAGGCCCTCGGCGAGGATGCGGCGACGGAGCGACGCGTCGGTGATCGCGGCATACGTGCCCGGTGACGTCTCGATCACCGCACACGTATACCGATCGCGCGTCATCGCGCGCGCGACCTCGTCCGCGGGGGTTGCCGGGTCAACGACGAGCGGGGCTGCGGTGATCAGATCACTGACCCGGCTGTTCGCCGGCAGGGCTACGGCCGGATCGCGCAGGCTGCGGGCCAGGCTCCGGGCCAGGAAGCGCGCGCCGTCCCGAGTGACAAATGCCGCGGTCGCCTCCTCGCCGGGGATTCGAGCCACGCGCGCGTCGGTGACGGCAACCACGCGCGGGCCGACCGAGCGCTCGGTGAGCATCGCCGAGAAGCCGAAGACGCCGCCGCGCCCGACAAGCTCGTCGGGCTCCTGATCGAGGCGGGTGGCGTCATTCCACATCCCGACCCGACCGTCGAGCACGACATAGACGCACGACGACGGATCGGCGAAGGCATCAAGGACGAGGTGGCCGGCGGCATACGACTCGATCGTCGCCTCCGCCGCGAGCCGTTGGCGGACATCGGCATCGACCGACCGGAAGGGCAGGTAGCTGGCGAGAACGGTGTTCAGGTCGTCGGTGGACTCCACATCACTCACCCTGCCATGCCGCGCGTATGCCGTGTCCTCCCGCTCCCGCGGGGTCTGCGCCGGGGCCGGGCCAGCGGGGTCCGGCCCCGGTCCGGCTCAGCTCGCGACGGTCGGCGGCGCGGGGATCGTGTAGCCCGATGGCGCGACCGTGGCATCGAGGGCCTTCTTCCACGCTCCGGAGGAGATGTAGTCCTTCAATGCCGCGTTGACCTTACCGACCAAGGCGGTGTCGCCCTTCTTGACGCCGATCCCGTAGGTCTCGTCGGTGAAGCCCCGGCCGACGACTTTCAGGATGCCCTTGTATTCGGGGGTCGCCGCGAACCCGGCGAGGATCAGATCGTCCGTCGTGACGGCGTCGACATCACCATTTGCCAGGTCGCGCACGCATTCGGAGAAGCTCGGCACCTCCCGTAGCGTGATCGTGGCCTTGTCGTAGTTCTGCTGGATGTAGGCCGCCGACGTCGTCCCGGTGACCGAGCATAGAATCCGGCCATCGAGTTGCTCGGGGCTGGTGATCGACTCGTCATTGCGCCGGATGAGCAGGTCCTGATGGGCGACGAAGTAGGGGCCGGCGAAGTCGACCTTCTGCTTGCGTTCGTCGGTGATCGAGAAGGTCGCGACGACCAGCTGCACCTCGCCGCTCTCGAGGGCGCTGACCCGGTCGGCCTGAGCGACGGGCACCCACTCCGGATTCAATCCGAGCTTCCCGGCGACATACTTTGCCGTCTCGATGTCGAAACCCGAATAGGTGCCGCCGCTCTTGAGCGAGACGCCTGGCTCGTCGGTCGCGATCCCGATCTTGATCGTTGCTGTCCCGCTCGGCGCCGGCGTGGTCGAACTCGTCGTGGCGGAGGAGGACGAGCACGCCGCAGCAGTCCCGAGAAGGACACCGGCAGCAAGGAGGATGGTGACGCGCCGCCGCGCGACACCGCGGCCCGCTGCCGTCGTCATGGTTGTCAAGGCGGTTCTCCTCTCGGTCAGGCGTTCCGCGCCGGGACGGCTTGGCGGGTATCGGGGTAGGTCGGCCCGTTCTCGGACCACACGGGTCCGAGCCGGTTGCCGGTGTTGGCGACCACCTTGGGCCGCACGACCATCCAGCCGATCCCCAGCAGCACGGCGATCAAGGGGATGCCGATGACGACGACGATGAAGTTGGTCTTGTGCCAGAAGTAGGCATTCGACTGCCACCCGCTGATCGCCATCGCGATGACGACATAGACCAAGAAGGCCAGGCCGAGATAGCTGGTCCAGGGATAGCCGGGGGCCTGGAATGGGCTGGGCGGGATTACGCCGTTGTTCACCAGTTTTCGAAGCCGCAACTGGCAAACGAAGATCGTCCCCCACGTGAAGAGCACGCCGAGGGCGGCCGCTTCGAGGGCGATCTCGAAGGCGGACGGGGTAAGCGCGTTGAGGATGGCGCCGAAGAGATAGACGACCGAGGTCATCACGATGCCCGCCCAGGGCACCCCGGACTTGCTCATCTTCAACGTGAAGGCGGGAGCCTGCTTGGCGATGCCAAGGCTGCGTAACACCCGCCCGGTGGAATAGAGCCCCGAGTTGAGGGAGGACATCGCGGCGACGATGAGGACGGCCTGGATGACATTGCCCATCCAGTCCAGGCCCATGCGGCCGAAGACGGTGACGAAGGGGCTGATGCCCTTCTTGTATTCACTGGTCGGGAGCATCGAGACCAGCAGCAGGATCGAGCCACAGTAGAAGACGGCGATCCGCATGATCACGGCATTGACCGCCTTAGGCACCTCGCGCTCGGCATTCTCCATCTCGCCCGCGGCCACGCCCACCATCTCGATCGCGGCATACGCGAAGACGACGCCGGACATGACCATGATCGGGCCGTACCACGCGAAGCCGTCGGTGTGCGGCCAAAAGCCTCCCGGGTTGGCCCAGAGGTTTTGGAAGCCGGCCTTGTGACCGGCAATGTCCATGCGGCCCACAACGACGACCAGGCCGACCGCCAGGAAGATCAGGATGGCCCCGACCTTGGCCACCGAGGCCCAGAACTCGAACTCGCCGAAGGCGCGCGCCGAGAGCAGGTTGATGACCAAGACCACGGCCAAGGAGATGAGCACCGTCTTCCAGGTCGCGAAGGTCGGCCACCAGTGCTGGATATAGAGGCCGACCGCGGAGAGTTCGGCGATGCCGGTCAGCGCCCAGTTGAGCCAGTACATCCAGCCAGTGATGTAGGCCCACAGCTCGCCGTAGAACTCGCGCATATAGGAGACGAAGGCCCCGGAGGTGGCGCGGTGCAGCACCAGTTCGCCGAGCGCCCGCATCAGGAAGTAGGCGATGACGCCGACAAAGGCATAGCTGAAGAGAAGGGCCGGGCCCGTGCTGTGCAAGCGCGAGGCCGAGCCGAGGAAGAGGCCCGTCCCGATGGCGCCGCCGATGGCGATCATCTGGACGTGGCGCCGGCCAAGGGACTGTTTGTAGCCGACTTGCTCCGCGTCAAGGCTTGACGCGTGACTGCGTTCGCTCATATGCCATCCCCATCAGCTCGAGGTGGCCGAGAGGAAAATTCTCGGCAAATGGCATGGTGGCACGGATGCGTTACGCCTGCATGTCGAAAGCATGACAATCGTCCAGCGACCTCGCACGGACCGGCGGGCGACCCGTCGCCGGTACCCTTGGCCTGGTGAGCCTTCGACTATTCGACTCCGCCACCAAGGAGTTGCGCGACTTCGTGCCCGTCACCCCCGGCAAGGTCGGCATCTACATCTGCGGGCTCACCACCCAGGCGCCTGCGCACATCGGCCACGTCCGCTTCGCCGTCGCCTTCGACGTGCTGCGGCGCTGGCTGTCCCGCGGCCACGGCTATGACGTCGCGCTCATCCGCAATGTCACCGACATCGACGACAAGATCCTCGCCAAGTCCGCGCAGGCGGGCGAGGACTGGTTCGCCCTGTCCTATCGCAACGAACGGGCCACGGGCGAGGCGTTGGACCAGCTGGGTGTGCTGCCGGCGAGCTACGAGCCGCGCGCCACAGGCCATATCCCCGAAATGGTCGAGTTGATGGACACCTTGATCGAGAAGGGCCACGCGTATGCCGCGCCCGACGGTAGCGGTGACGTCTACTTCGATGTGCGGTCGTGGCCGGCATACGGCGAACTGACGCGCCAGAGGATCGACGACATGGCCGCCGCCGAGGACGCCGACCCGCGCGGGAAGCACGATCCGCGCGACTTCGCGCTCTGGAAGGGCGCCAAGCCCGCCGAGCCGGCCAGCGCAAGCTGGCCCACGCCATACGGCCGGGGTCGTCCGGGATGGCACCTGGAGTGCTCGGCGATGGCGCGCAAGTATCTCGGCGACACCTTCGACATCCATGGTGGCGGCGTCGATCTGCGCTTCCCGCACCACGAGAACGAGATCGCCCAGTCCAAGGCGGCGGGCCTGGGCTTCGCCAACTACTGGTTGCACAACGCCTGGGTGACCACGGGCGGGGAGAAGATGAGCAAATCGCTCGGCAACTCCCTGCTGATCAGCGAGGTCACCAAGATTGCCAGCCCGCTTGCGGTCCGCTACTACCTGACGGCCGCGCACTACCGCTCCACGATCGAGTATCACGAGGGGTCGCTCGCCGAGGCAGAGGCCACCGTCGAACGCATCGAGGGCTTCCTGCGCCGCGCGCTGCCGAGGGTGACGACGCGCGAACCCACCGGCGAGGAAGTCTTGCCGGCCGAATTCGTCGAGGCGATGGACGATGACCTGGGCGTATCCGGCGCGTTGGCCGTGATCCACGAGCACGTCCGCAAGGGCAACACTCTGCTCGATGAGGACGAGCCGACCGAGGCGGCCGAGATCGCCGATCTGGTGATCGCGATGACCGACGTCCTGGGCGTCAACCCGCTGGCGCCCAACTGGGTCGGGTCCGCCGATGGCGAGAGCGCGCAGACCGAGGCGCTTGACCTGCTCATTCAGTCGCAACTCGCCGCCCGCGCGTCGGCGAGGGCGGCTCGGGACTATGCGAGCGCGGACGCCATCCGGGACGCGCTGCATACGGCCGGAATTCAGATCGATGACACGCCGTCCGGCGCCCGATGGAGCCTCGTCAAGCAGGGTGATCGTTGATGCCGGGCAATAGCGGCCGGCCCGGCGCGACCCGCCGGCCAGGCTCCAAGAAAGGCCCGACCGTCGGCTCCGGTGGCCAGCGCCGCAAGTCGCTCGAAGGCAAGGGGCCGACGCCCAAAGCCGCCGATCGCCCCAATCACAAGGCCTATCAGTCGGCCTCCAAGGGTGGGGCCCCGGGTCGGCCCGCCGCGGGTCGCCAGGCTCCGGGCCGAAGCGCCGCACCGCGCAGGGCCAAGGCGAGCAGCGAGATCGTCGCCGGTCGCAACTCGGTCCTCGAGGCACTGCGCGCCGACATTCCGGCCACGACGATGTATGTCGCGAGCCGGATCGACAGCGACGACCGGGTCCGCGAAGCCATCACCCTGGCGACCCAGCGCGGCATCCCCATGCTGGAGACACCTCGGGCGGAGCTCGACCGGATCACCGACGGCGCCGTCCATCAGGGGTTGGCCATCCAGGTCGCGCCCTATTCCTATGCCCATCCGGACGACCTGCTCGATGCCGAGCGCCCGGGCATCCCGCTGATCGTCGCCCTCGACGGCATCACCGACCCGCGCAATCTCGGCGCGATCATCCGCTCGGTCGCGGCGTTCGGCGGGCACGGAGTGCTGCTGCCGGCGCGCCGGTCGGTGGGGATGACGGCTTCGGCGTGGAAGACCAGCGCCGGCGCGGCCGCGCGCATCCCGGTGGCGCAGGCGACCAATCTGACGCGCGCACTGCTGGACTACCGCAAGGCCGGCTTCTTCGTCATCGGCCTGGACATGGAGGGCGATGTCGAGTTGCCCGACCTGGCACTGGCCTCCGAGCCCCTGGTCGTCGTCGTCGGATCCGAGGGCAAGGGCCTCTCCCGCCTGGTCCGTGAGACCTGCGATCAGACCGTCTCGATCCCGACGAGCAGCGCGGTCGAGTCGCTCAATGCCGGTATGGCGGCGGGCGTCGCGCTCTACGAGATCTCCCGGACGCGACGCCCTCGCTGAGGCGCTTCGGCCGGGGTTGTCGGCGCTGCCTCGTAGGATCGAAGTGACCGGTGGCCGCAGTGTGGGCCACGATCACCGACCAAGGACACTCATGTCGAACGACGACCCCACCAATCCCGAGGCGCCGCGGCAGACCCCACCGCCTCCGCCTCCCGGGTATGGCAACGCCGGTCCCTTCGGCGGCCACATGCCCGCCGCTCCGCAGTATGGCGACGCCATGCCGAGCTACTCGCCGACCCCGTCAGGGCCGGTTACCCGCCCCAAGTCGATGGATCTCGCTGTCCGGCTGATGCAGGCCGGCGGTGCGCTGTCCATCCTGAGCCTGCTGAGCGTGTTCTTCATGCAGGGCTCGCTGAAGGAGAGCGTCGCCAAGCAGATGCGCGATGCCGACCCGTCGGTCACCCAGTCCACGATCGACGCCGCCATCACCGTCGGCCTCGCCATCGGGGTCGTCATGGGCCTGATCGGCGCGGGCTTGTGGTTCTGGATGGCTGCGGCCAACGGCAAGGGCCGCTCATGGGCACGCATCCTGGCGACCGTCTTCTTCGCCATCTCGCTGCTGATGACGGTGCTCAGCTTCGGCTCCGCCCAGTCGGCCCTGTCGCGCATCCTCGGCCTGGTGAGCCTGGCTATCGGCGCTGCCGCGATCTTCTTCCTGTATCAGAAAGAGTCCACCGCCTATTACAACGCGGTCAGCGGCCCACGCCGCTGACGCCAGCTGCACAGAAGCGGCGACTCCCCACCCCGGGAGTCGCCGCTTTGCGCGTTTTGCGCAATTCTCTCGCCGCTTGCCCGCCCCGCCACTACGCTGCCGAGCGTGGCCGCCGTCCTGGCTGCCCAATCGAATCGAGGGGACGCATGAGCAATACCGATCCGACCGCGCCCGACTACGGCGCGAACGCCGACCCGGTCTTTCCGCAGGAGCCCGGTCCGGCTACCCCCTACCCGCCGGCCCCGTCGTCCGATTCTGGTATGCCGGCCTACCCCCAGGCCGCGGCCGCGCCCCCGCCCAGCGTGCCCGCGATCGAGCCCGACATCCGCGGCGCC
>NZ_DAOQZV010000103.1:0-10874 GCF_035343835.1 Nostocoides sp.
GAGGTGCAGGCGGGCGAATGCCAGCGCCTCGGCGAGGTCACCGGCCCGGGCGTGGGGGTCGAGTCGCCGGGTGCTCACCTCCACGACCACCGAACCGGAGAACGCGTCGGCCACCAGGTGCTCAAGGACCTCGGCACATGGCTGGTTCCCCCGACCCGGCACGAGGTGCTCGTCCATCGGGCCACCCAGGCCGTCGGCCAGGTGCAAATGGGTCAGCCTCGACCCCAGTTCGCGCGTCATCGCCATCGCGTCCGAGCCGGCGGTCGCCGTATGCGAGAGATCGAGCGTGACATGCCGGAACGGCTGCGGGGTCGGGTCCCAGTGGGGCAGATAGGCCAGCACCTCGCGCTGGCGGGCCCGCCAGGGATACATATTCTCGACCGCGATGCTGATCCCCGACGTGGACTCCCGCGCGGCGACCCCCTCCACGAAGGTCTCGGCATAACCCTTCTGCCAGCGGAAGGGCGGGTGCACCACGACGACCGATGCGCCGACCTCCTGGGCCAACTCGATGGACCGGTCCACCTTGGTCCATGGGTCAGGACCCCAGATCCGCTGGGTGAGAAGCAGGGTCGGTGCGTGGATGGCGACGATGGGCAGGCCGTGGAGTTCGCTCAGTCGCGCGAGGGCCCCGGCCTCGCGGCTGACCGGATCCGGCATGACCATCACCTCGACCCCGTCGTAGCCGAGGCGGGAAGCGAGCGCAAATGCCGAGGCGGTGGGCTCGGGATAGACCGAGGCCGAGGACAGCGCGACGACCGGGCGATCAGGCATCCCCAGGACTGCTTCCTCCCGGATCGGGGATGACGTCGAGGCGCCGAAGGATCAAGCCTTCGCGCAGGGCCCATGGGCAGATGGTCAAGCGCTCGACGTGCAGCAGATCCATGGCGGCTTCGGCGACGAGGGCGCCGGCGAGCACCTGGTGGGAGCGCACCCCTGATACGCCCGGGAGTCGCGTGCGCTCGGCGCCGGTCAGCGGCGCCAGCGTGGCGATCACCTCCCGCAGGTCGTCGCGGTCCAGGGTGCGGGTGACCAGGGGGCCGGCGTTGCTCGGGGCCGCGCCCGCAAGGCGGGCCAGGGAACGGAAGGTCTTGGAGGTCCCGACCACGGTGTCGGCGTCCTGGGCGCGCAGGATCGGCCGCACGCCCGCAGCCAGTGTGGCTCGGATGGTGCGGCGGGCCTCCTTGATCCGCGCCGGCGTGGGTGGATCGCCGGCGAGCAGATCGTTGGTCACGCGGCCCGCGCCGAGCGGCACCGACACGGCGGCGTCCGGTTCCTCGTCCACGCCGATGGCTAGTTCCAGGGAGCCACCACCGATGTCGAGGACCAGCAGATTGCCCGCGGACCAGCCGCACCAGCGGCGGGCGGCGAGGAAGGTGACGCGGGCCTCGTCCGACCCGGCCAGCACCTGGACCGGGACGCCGGCTTGCGCGCCGAGGGTGTCAAGGACGGCCTGGCCGTTCCCGGCCTCGCGGATGGCGGACGTGGCGAAGGCCAGCATCTCTTCCACGCCGTGGTCGTCGGCGAGTTCGCGAGCCTCCTGCATGAAGGTCGAGAGCGCCGCGATACCGGCCGCGTCCACGGTGTTGCCGACTAGGTGCTCGGATAGGCGCAATTCGATCTTGTGTGAGACCGCCGGCAGTGGATGGGCACCGTAATGGGCGTCGACGACGAGCAGGTGGACCGTATTCGATCCGATGTCGATGACACCCAGGCGCACCCGGCCAGCCTAATAGGGCTCGCCCACCGCACCCGTCCGGCCGCGTAGGTGCGAATGGGCGAGGCGCGTGCCTACAGTTGGCGCTTGTGAGTGAGACCCCGCTGGAGATCCCTCGTGTCTGGGTGGAATTCGACGATCCGGCGGACTCGGCGCAACGCTTCCGCTGCGACCTGACCTGGCTGACGTCGAGTTGGACGTGCATCTTCGGAGGCGGCTGCCAGGGAATCTATGCCGACCGGCCCGATGACGGCTGCTGCACCCTAGGCGCCCATTTCACCGACCGCGATGATGTGCGCCGCGTCGCCGTCATCGCCGCGGAACTGGACGAGGAGACCTGGCAGCACCATCCCGGATCGGTTCGTCGTCGTGACTGGACCGAGAAGGAGGATGAGGCGACCAAGACCAAGGTCGTCGACGGTGCGTGCATCTTCCTCAACCGGCCGGGCTTCCCGGCGGGCGCCGGTTGCGCCCTGCACCAACAGGCGGTGCGGACCGGGCGGGCACCGCATACGGCAAAGCCGGACGTCTGCTGGCAACTGCCCATCCGGCGCACCTATCGCACGGTCAATCTCCCGGACGACACGTCCTATCTCGAGATCAGCATCACCGAGTACGACCGGCGCGGCTGGGGCCCGGGCGGGCACGACCTGGATTGGTACTGCTCGGGCAACCCCGATGCGCACGTCGGGCGCGAGCCCGTCTACCGCAGCCTGCGCCCGGAGTTGATCGAGTTGATGGGCGCCGAGGCGTATGCCGAGTTAGTGCTCCGGTGCGAGGCCCACATGCACAATGTGCGGCTGGTGCGCTCCAGCGGCGCCAAGACGCTGCTCCCGCTCCTGATCCACCCCGCGACCGTGGCCGCGCGGGCTCGTCCGCGCCCGCGGCGCCGGCGATGACCTCCGGCCGCGAGCGCACCCCCTTGCGGTCCGGCGGTGCGCGGTGCACCTCGCGCAGATATCGGCAGCCGTGAGTCGAGAGGCCGGCGAACGCGGCGGAGTGCGACCCAGCCCGAACATCTGGCATACCCCGGACGTCTACGAGCTGGAGAATCAGGCCTTCGACCGGGCCGATCAGGTCGGCGCGGCGATCGATGCCCTGCATCCGCTGGCGGGCGCGACGCTGCTCGACATCGGTTGCGGCACGGGCTACCACCTGCCAGGGTTCGCCGACCGAGGTGCGCACGTCCTCGGGCTCGAACCTCACCCACCTCTTGCTCGGCTGGCCGCCGCGCGCCTAGCCGATCGCCCCGAGAGCAGCGCGCGGCAGGCGCCGTCTTCGGCGCCGGAACCGGCCCCGCGGCCGCCCGCACCGAGCCCGGACGTGGCGCGGCGAGCAGGGGTGCTGACCGGCGAGGCCGAGCATCTACCCCTGGCGAACGCCACGGTCGATGTCGCCGTCGCCCGTTGGGCCTACTTCTTCGGCCCGGGCTGCGAGCCCGGACTTGCCGAAGTCGAGCGGGTCCTTCGTCCCGGTGGGCTCGCCGCGTTCCTCGACAACGACGCCACGAGGTCGCGGTTCGGCGGCTGGTTCGCCGCGTCCTTGCCGGCCTATGACCCGATCGCCGTGCGCCGCTTCTGGCGACGACAGGGGTTCACCGCCCGCGACCTCGACCTGGCCTGGGAATGCCCCGACCGTGCCACCTTCGAGGCGATCGTGCGCATCGAGTTCGCGCCCGCGCTCGCCGATCGCATCTTGGCCACCCATCCGGGCACCAGCGTCGACTACGCCGTCACTCTCTGGCACCGCACTCACTGACGGGGAACCCCGCTCACTGACGGGGCACCCCGCTCACTGAGGGGGCACCGCGCACACTGACAGCGGTCATACAGACGTCGGCGGGCCGCGGTCGGAACCGTCGACAGCTGGGGCCGCCGATGTCTATGCGTCGGCGGCGGGGGGTCAGCCATCGACGACCGCCAGGCGCGGGCCGGCGCCCAGGCGGCGGACGGCTGATGTCACATCGGGCACTTCGATCACCTCCAGTCGCTCGGGGATCGAGGCGGTGCCGCGCGTCCCGACGGGCACCAGCGCGGTGGTGAACGCCAGCCGGGACGCCTCCGCCAGCCGCCGCTCCACGCCGGGGACCGGCCGGATCTCGCCCGCCAGGCCGACCTCGCCGATGGCGATCAGCTGCGGATCGGTCGGGATGTCCAGGATCGCGCTGGCGAGCGCCATCGCCACGGCGAGGTCGCTCGACGGCTCGCGCAGCCGCACCCCGCCGACGGTCGAGACATAGACGTCGTGCCCCTTCAGCGGCGCATTGGCCCGGCGCTCCAGCACCGCCGTGATCATCGCCACCCGCGCCGAGTCAACGCCGCTGGTCGCCCGACGTGGCTGTGGCGCGGTCGTGGCCGCCACCAGGGCCTGCACTTCGGCCAGCAGGGGTCGCCGGCCCTCGACCGTCGCGGTGATGCACGTTCCCGACACTGGCGCTGCGCGCTGCGACAGGAACAACCCGCTCGGGTCGGGCAGCCCAGTGATCCCGGCATCACTGAGGTCGAAACACCCCACCTCGTCTGTAGGCCCGAAACGATTCTTCACCGCGCGCACCAGGCGCAACCGTGAGTGGCGCTCCCCCTCGAAGGTCACGACGACGTCGACGAGGTGCTCCAAGATCCGCGGGCCGGCGATCGAACCGTCCTTGGTCACATGCCCGACGATCAACGCCGCGATCCCGCGCTGCTTGGCCACCGAAATGATCGCCGCGGCCACCTCGCGAACCTGGCTGACATTGCCGGCCGCCCCGTCGACCTCGGCACTGGCGATCGTCTGAACGGAGTCGATGACCAGCAGATCGGGCTGCACCTGGTCGATCTGGCCGAGCACGGTGGCGAGGTCGGTCTCGGCGGCAAGGAACAACGACCGCGCCATCGCCTCGATGCGCTCGGCGCGTGAGCGCACCTGGGCCGCGGACTCCTCCCCGCTGACATAGAGCGCCGTCGCCCCCGATCGCGCCGCCCGTGCGGCCACGTCGAGCAGCAGGGTGGACTTGCCGATGCCGGGCTCCCCCGCCACCAGCACGACCGCACCCGGCACCAGTCCCCCGCCGAGCACCCGGTCGAACTCCTCAACCCCGCTGGGGTTCGCCGCGGCCCGAGTGATGTCCACCTCGCCGATCGGCAGCGCCGGACGCCCGGGCGTCGTCACCGCCCGGGTCCGCGCCCCCGGCGCACCCACCTCGGCGACCGTCCCCCACGCCTGGCACTCCCCGCACCGGCCCACCCATTTGGGCCCGCTCCAGCCGCACTCGCTGCACCGGAAGGTTACGCTCCGCACCGTCTTCGCCATGCCCGAGACGCTAAACGAGACCACCGACAACCCCTCGGCACGCCGGGCGGTATCAACGCAGCATCGTTAGACTCAGGCCGGGCACGGGAACGCCCGGGCGGGATGACGAAAGGCGTGAGGTGGCCCACCACAACGACGAGGATCTGCTGCGCTCGACCCTGGCCGCTGTTGCGCCGGGGACGGAGTTGCGCGACGGCCTCGAACGCATCCTGCGCGGCAACACCGGCGCCCTGATCGTGCTGGGCCACGATCGCACCGTCGAATCATTGTGCACCGGCGGCTTCCCCCTCGACGTCGAGTTCTCCGCGACGCGACTGCGCGAGTTGGCCAAGATGGACGGGGCGATCGTCGTCAACTCCGACGTCTCACGCATCGTGCGGGCCGCGACCCAACTGGTCCCCGACCCCTCCGTCGAGACCTCTGAGTCCGGCACCCGACACCGAACCGCCGAGCGGGTGGCGAAGCAGACCGGCCTGCCCGTCGTCTCGGTCAGCCAGTCGATGCGGATCGTCGCGCTCTATGTCGCGGGTCGCCGCCACGTGCTGGAGAGCTCGATCGAGTTGCTCAGCCACGCCAACCAGGCGCTGCAGACGATGGAGCGCTACCGCGCCCGGCTCGATGAGGTGACGGCCACTCTCTCGGCCCTCGAGATCGAGGACCTGGTCACCGTGCGCGATGTCGCCGCCGTCCTACAACGCATGGAGATGGTGCGCCGCATCAGCGGCGAGATCAGCGCGTATGTCGTCGAGCTCGGTGTCGACGGACGCCTGCTGACCCTGCAGCTGGAAGAACTCACCGCCGGTGTCACCGACGATGTCGGCTGGCTGATCCGCGATTACGCACCGGCCGACCGCCTGACCGACACCGACCACGAGGGACACGACAGCGGCGACATCGTCGACGCCGTCGTTCACGGCCTCGGCGCCCTGTCGCGCGCCGAGCTGCTCGACCCCGGGACCGCCGCGAAGGTGATCGGCCTGTCCGGCCCGGACGGCCTCGACACCACCGTCTCGCCCCGGGGATATCGCTTGCTCAACAAGGTGCCGCGTCTGCCCGGCCCGGTCTTCGAGCGGCTGGTCGATCATTTCGGCTCGCTCCAGCGCCTGCTCGCGGCGACCCAGGACGACCTGATGCTCGTCGACGGAGTCGGCGAAGGCCGAGCCCGGACCATCCGCGAGGGTCTGACCCGCCTGGCCGAGTCCAGCATCCTCGAACGCTACGTGTGAGCGGGGGCGCCGAGGCCGAGTTCCGCGGGCGCGTCCATACGGCCGTCCTGGCCTGGTACGCCGTGGCGGGACGCGACCTGCCCTGGCGCCACCCGGACTGCTCGCCCTGGGGCGTCTATGTCAGCGAGATCATGGCGCAGCAGACGCCGATCGCCCGGATCCTGCTGCCCTGGCAGTCCTGGATGGGGCGATGGCCCACCCCCGCCGACCTCGCGGCCGCCTCGCGCGCCGACGTGCTCCGCGCCTGGGGTCGGCTCGGGTATCCGCGCCGCGCGGTCAACCTCCACGCGGCCGCCAAGGCCATGGTCGAGCACCACGCCGGTCAGGTGCCTAAGGACCCCGCCGCCCTGCGCGCCCTTCCCGGCGTCGGCGACTACACGGTTGCGGCCGTCGCGAGCTTCGCCTTCGGCAATCCCCTCCCGGTCCTGGACACCAATGTCCGTCGTGTCCTGGCGCGGATCGCGATCGGCGAGGCCCAGGCCGCACCCACCCCGACCAGGGGCGAACGCGACCTCGCCGCCGCGTGGCTCCCCGACGACTGCGCCGACGCGAACCTGTGGAATGTCGCATCCATGGAGCTGGGCGCACTGGTCTGCACCGCCCGCACGCCGCAATGCGCGACCTGCCCAGTGCGCGACCTGTGCCGCTGGCGCACGGCCGGCCACCCGGCATACGCCGGCGTGCGCAAGCGGCCCCAGGGGTATGCCGGCACCGACCGGGAAGTGCGCGGCCGCATCCTTGCGCTCGTGCGCGATGACGACGCTCCGCACCCCCGCGCCGACTTCGACCCATGTGCCGACCAGGCCCGGGTGGACAAATTGCTGGTCGCGTTGATCGCCGATGGCTTACTCGAGCACAGCCCCGACGGCTACCATCTCCCGCGGTGACCGGCCCAGCCCGAGCGCCGCGCGGACAACCCGCTGGGCCGTTCAGGCGTCAGTGGCAGTGACGATGAAGTGAGCCGACCGACACCCATGAGGGGGATGCACGGAGTCGATGAGCGACCGAGCGCCGAAGCGCCCGCCCACGCGGCGCACCCCGCACCCGCTGCGGCACACCTACGCCATGACCCTCCTGGGCACCCTGCTCCCCGGCGCCGGCCTGCTGCGCACCCGCCTGCGGGGGTTCGGCACGGTCTTGATGGGCACGACGGCTCTCGTGCTGCTCTTCGGCATCTACACGCTGCTGCGCAACGGCTTGGTCGGCTCGGCGCTCTCCCTCGGTCTGAACAGTGGCCGGTTGATGCTGTTGTTCTGGGCGGTGCTCGCCGGGGCCGTGGTCTGGATGGTCTCGATCGTCCTCACCACGGCGGTGACCCGGCCGCACGGCCTCAGTCGTGACGAACGCCTCGCCACCACGATGGTCGCCTTCTTGTGTTGCCTCGCGGTCGCCGCCCCCAGCCTGTATGCCGCCCGCACTCTCACGCTGCAGCGCTCCGTCGTCGAGACCGTCTTCGCGCACGACCCGACCAGCACCGGGACGGCGACCGCCGGCATACCGGCCGTGGGGCAAGATGACCCGTGGAAGACCGTCCCACGCGTCAATGTGCTGCTCATCGGCTCCGACGCCGGGGCCGACCGGGTCGGTGTGCGCCCGGACTCGATGATGGTCGCCAGCATCAACACGCGGACCGGGGACGCCGTGCTGATCGGGATCCCCCGCAACCTCGAACGCGCTCCGATCCCCGCGTCGAACCCGCTGTCCACGCTCTATCCCCATGGCTACGACTGCGGCGATCAATGCCTGATGAACGCCATTTGGACCCTCGCCGAGGAGCACGCCGACCTCTTCCCGGGCGAGACGAACCCCGGGCTGCGCTCGACCCGCGATGTCATCGGCGAGATCCTCGGCCTGCGGATCGACAACTCCGTGGTCATCGACCTCTCCGGCTTTGCCGCCCTGGTCAACGCCATGGGCGGGGTCGACGTCAATGTCAAGGAACGCGTCTGCATCGGTTGCAAGGCCCTACCCGATGGCACCATCGTCGGGACCACCGGGTGGATCGAGCCGGGCCCGCAACACCTCGACGGCTATCACGCCCTGTGGTATGCCCGCTCCCGGGCCTCCACCGACGACTTCTCCCGGATGCGCCGCCAGCGGTGCGTGGTCGGCGCCCTGGTCAACCAGGTCAGCCCGGGCACGATGCTGCTGCGCTACCCGCAACTTGCCGAGGTCCTCAAGGCGGATGTCAGCATCGACATCCCGCAGGCACACCTGCAAGCCTGGGTGCCGCTGATCGAGAAGATCCAGCGCGACGGGACGATGCGCAGCCTGCCCCTGACCAACAAGGTCATCAACGTCGTGAACCCCGACTACGCCAAGATCCGCGAGCTGGTCACCAACGCCATCTCGGACAACCCGACGACCAGCACGACCCCCGCATCGACGAGCGCCTCCACGCCGGCCGGCACGACGTCGAGCACCCCGCCGACCTCCAGCAGCAGCACCGACGCCGGCGACGGCTTGACCACGCTGAAGGCCGCCTGCTGAGTCTGGTCGAGGTCGAGTCCCGCGACGACCGCGGTGCGCGACGCAGGGTGCGTCGCCGGCGACCGCCCACCACGTGCCGTCGAGCCCCGGTGCGTATGCCACGGCCCCCGCCGTGACGATCACCACCACCAGCCCCCTCACAGCCGCCAAGATCGGGGTCGCCTATTCCAAGACCCTCGTCGCGACCGGCGGCGGCCCGTACACGTCGCTCACGGTCGGCACCCCGCCCACCGGCCTGAGCCTCAACGCCGCCACCGGCGTCATCTCCGGGACCCCCACGGTCGGCGGTTCGAAGACCTTCACGGTCAAGGTCGTCGGCGCCGGTGGGGCCGCCGCGACCAAACAGTTCACCCTCAATGTCGTGACGGTGTGGATCACGACCACTGCCCTCCCCAATGGCGTCGCGAAGTCGCCCTACACCGCGACGCTCACGGTCGGCGGGACGGGACCCTTCACGTGGTCGGTCGTCGCCGGATCCGGCAGCCTCCCGACCGGGTTGAGCCTGAACTCCACCACGGGTGTCATCTCCGGGACGCCGACCGTGGTCGCCAAATCGACCTTCAAGGTCAAGGTTGTCGGCGCCGGCGGCAAGTCCTCGACGAAGGCACTCTCGATCACCATCCAGGCCGCCGGGACCGTCTCGATCCTCACCACTAGTCTGCCTGGCGGCAGCGTCGGATCCGCGTTTGCCGCCACCCTCACCGCGACCGGCACCGGCCCCTTCACCTGGTCGCTCGCGTCGGGCACCCTGCCCGCCGGGCTGACCCTCGACCCCGCCACGGGCGCCATCACCGGCACGCCCACGGCGGCCGGCACGTCGAGCTTCGCGGCCAAGGTCGTCGGTGCCGGCGGCGCGAGCGCGACCAAGACCCTCTCCATCGCCGTGTCAGCGCCCGCATTGACCATCACCACGACCGCCCTTGCAGACGGCACCGTCGGATCGGCGTATGCCGCGACCCTCGCCGCCACTGGAACCGGCCCCTTCACCTGGTCCATCAGCACCGGCTCGCTTCCGGCCGGTCTGACGCTCGTTCCCAGCACCGGGGCGATCTCCGGCACTCCGACCACGGCAGGCATGTCGAACTTTACGGTCGCTGTCGCCGGGGCAGGCGGGTCGGCAGCGACCAAGGCGCTGTCCATCGTCGTCGCGGCGCTGCCGAGCACGGAGAACTGGACCCAGTCCCAGCACGACGCCGGGAACTCGGGCTACGCGCCCGGCGGGACGGTGATCACCCCCACCAAGGCAAGCTCGGTGCACCAGGAGTGGTCCACCGCCGAGGGTCCGACCGTCATCGACGGCGGAAAGCTCTACACCATCGCCTTCCGCCCGGCGAATCCGAACCAGGCCGCATTGCTCGTCTATGACCTGGCCACCGGCACCGTCACATCGAGCCGGTCTTTCACCACGACCGAGTGCCAGGCAGCCACCGCGATCGCGACCACCGCGACGCTGATCATCGCCAACTGCGGCAACAACCTGATGGGCCTGGACAAGGCCGCGGCGCACGTCATTCAATGGCAGATCGCTGACACCGATCCCGGGCAGAGTCTTCAGGGCTTGCGAGTCACGGCCAACTTGGCCATTGGGTACAACTCCGGCACCGTATTGGCCTATCGCCTCACCGACGGCACCCGCATGTGGCAGCACTTCCGCCAACCGGCGCGATCACCGATTTCGCGGCCTCCACGACGACCTTGGTCATTGCCTATGGCGACCGCCTGCGCGGCATCAACCTGACCACCGGCGCCCAGGCTTGGGTCGCGGGGTCGCGATGAGCAATGTCGTCATCGGTCCCGACGGCTGGATCTATACCAAAAGGATGGCGGGATCGCCCGCTACAACGCCGCGACGGGGCTGCCGGGTGGGCGGTGCGACCCGGTACCGACATCTATTGGGCGGCCGGCGCCGACAACGACACGGTCTACGTCTGGGAGGCGGTCTTCTTTTTCGGCCCGCCAAACCCGTCCACCTTGCACGCCCTGCGCACCACCGATGGCTCGGAAAAGTGGTCGTATGCCGTGCCCTGCCGGCTGCAGTCGTTCGCCGTCACAGGTGGCGTGGTGTGGCTGACATCGAGCAATATCTACAGCCAAGGGCAGAGCAGCGATCTGATCGCGGTGAACCGTGCGAGTGGCGCCGAGCTGAAGAG
>NZ_DAOQZV010000104.1:0-10855 GCF_035343835.1 Nostocoides sp.
TCGACGGGCACGGCCTGCTGCTCGAGGTCCACCTGCTCGACGGCGGCGGCGACCTGTACGGCCAGCGCCTGCGGGTCGCCTTCCGCCGGCACCTGCGCGGCGACCGGTCGTTCGCCACCGTCGACGAGCTGAAGGCGCAGAACGCCCGCGACTGCGATCAGGCCCGTCTCCTCCAACGCGGCGCGCAGGGGAGCGAGGGGCCCTCGAAGCCGGCGCCCTCGGGACCTTGCTGCCCGGTGGCCGCTCGCTCGACAACATCACCGCGCGCGACGAAGTCGCCCGCGCGTGGGGGATGTCGGGCCTGCCCACCGACCTCGGCCACGACAGCGCCGGCATCGTCGCCAATGCGGCGAGCGGCAAGATCGCGGCGCTGGTCGTCGGCGGCGTCGACCTCGACGACCTGGCCGACCCGCACGCGCATGACGCCCTGCGCGCAGCCTTCGTCGTCTCCCTCGACTACCGGCCGTCCAGCGCCACGGCATACGCCGATGTGATCCTGCCGATCGCGCCGCACGCCGAGAAGGCGGGCAGCTTCGTGGACTGGGAGGGCCGCGTGCGGACCTTTGAGGCAGCCCTGGAGACCAACGCGCTCAGCGACTACCGAGTGCTGGACCTGCTCGCCGCCGAACTCGACCACTTCCTCGGGGCGCGCAGCCTCGGGCAGGTCCGGGCCGAGATGAGCGGGCTGGGTGCGTGGAGCGGCCCGCGGGCCGTGCGCCCGCAGGCCGCGCGAGCCGACGTCCCGACCACGTCCCCTGGACAGTTCGTGCTCGCCAGTTGGCACCACCTGCTGGACAAGGGCAGCCTCCAGGACGGCGAACCCTTCCTGGCTGGCACGGCCCCGGCAGCGGTGGCCCGGCTCTCCCCGGCGGGCGCCGCCGGACTGGGCGTCATCGACGGTGACGTGGTCACCGTGACTGGCGCCCACGGCAGCATCAGCCTCCCGGTCGCCATCACCGAGATGGTCGACAATGTCGTCTGGCTGCCCACCAACTCCACCGGGTCGCGGGTCGCCACCCTCGGCACCGGCACCGGCCAACTCGTGACCGTGACACCCGGAGGTGCCTCGTGATCCTGCTGCATGCGCTCGCTGCCGCGACGGATCCCACGCTCCCGCGCGACAACCCGATCACCGACTTCAGCGACACCCCGTGGTGGCTCTCGCTGGTCAAGGCGCTCTTTCTCTTCGTCTTCCTGCTGCTCAACACCCTGATCGTGATCTGGTTCGAGCGGCGGGTCATCGGACGGATGCAGCAGCGTCCTGGCCCTAACCGCACCGGTCCCTTCGGCCTACTGCAGACGCTCGCGGACGGTGTGAAGCTGGCGCTGAAGGAGGACCTGACCCCCAAGAACGCCGACAAGCTGATCTTCATCCTGGCCCCGGCCTTCTTCGGTGCCTTGGCATTCGTCTCGTTCGCGATCATCCCGCTCGGGCCGACGGTCTCGATGTTCGGGCACCAGACCCCGCTGCAGTTGACCGACCTGCCCGTCGCCGTCCTGCTGGTCCTCGCGGTCGCGGGCGTCGGCGCCTATGGCGTCGTCCTGGCCGGCTGGTCCTCCGGGTCGACCTATCCGCTGCTCGGTGGTCTGCGATCGACGGCGCAGATCATCTCCTACGAAATCGCCATGGGTCTGGCGCTCGTCGCCGTCTTCCTCTACTCCGGGTCGATGTCGACCTCGCAGATCGTCGAGAGCCAGAAGGACCTGTGGCACATCGTGCCGCTGATCATCTCCTTCGTCATCTATGTGATCACCATGGTCGGCGAGACCAACCGGTTGCCCTTCGACCTCGCCGAGGGCGAGGGCGAGTTGACCGGTGGCTTTCACACCGAATACTCCTCGCTGAAGTTCGCGATGTTCTTCCTGGGCGAGTACGTCAACATGTTCACCGTCTCCGCGCTGGCGACCACCTGCTTCCTGGGCGGTTGGCAGGCGCCTCCCGGCATCGCCGCCATCAATGACGGCATGTTCAACCACGGCTGGTGGGGGCTGCTCTGGTTCTTCCTGAAGATCTGGGCCTTCATGTTCTTCTTCGTCTGGCTGCGCGGCTCCCTCCCGCGCACGCGCTACGACCAGTTCATGCGCTTTGGCTGGAAGTTCCTCATCCCCGGCACCCTTGTTTGGGTCATCGCCGTCGCCTTCCTCAAGGCTGCCGACAACGGCTACCTCGGTGAGAAGACGGTCTCCTTCCTCGGTGCCGATCGGCGCCTGGCCTCGCTGATCGTCATCGGCGTGCTCGCGCTGCTCGTCCTCGCGGCCACCTGGATCTGGGAGGGCAAGGCGAGCGCCCGGGCCGAAGCCGCGAAACCGGTTATCCCCGATGTCATCGACCCGTATGCCGGCGGCTATCCCGTGCCGCCCCTCCCGGGCCAGCGCCTCGCCGGTTCCGAGTCCACGAATACGAAGGCAGTGATCCATGGCTGAGAAGGACAAGGGCGGATTCTTCTCCGAAATGTTCGCTCCCGTCGGGGGCTTCGGAGTCACCTTCGCGACGATGTTTCGTAAGGTCAAGACCGAGGAGTATCCCGAGGTCAAGCGGCCCACCCAGCCGCGTTTTCATGGCCGGCACCAGCTCAACCGGCACCCGGACGGGCTGGAGAAGTGCGTCGGCTGCGAGCTGTGCGCCTGGGCCTGCCCGGCCGACGCGATCATGGTCGAGGGCGCCAACAATGACGACACTCCGGGCGGCACCGGCCGCTTCTCGCCGGGGGAGCGGTATGGACGCATCTACCAGATCAACTACCTGCGCTGCATCTTCTGCGGATTGTGCATCGAGGCGTGCCCGACCAGGGCGCTGACCATGACGAACTTCTACGAGCTCGCCGACGACAGCCGCGCCGACCTGATCTTCACCAAGGAGCAGCTGCTCGCCCCGCTCCAGCCCGGCATGCACACGCCGCCCCACCCGATGGCGCAGGGCATGGAGGAGCGCGACTACTACCAAGGAAAGGTCGATGGTGGGACGCGATGACGTCGACCGCTGAAGCAGTCGTCTTCTGGATCTTCGGCCCCCTGGCGGTGCTCTCCGCCGCGGGTCTGCTCTTCGCCAAGAAGGCCGTGTACGCCGCCCTCGGCGTGGTCGTGACGATGGTCGTCCTCGGCGTCTTCTACATCGCCAATGGCGCGGCCTTCCTGGGCATCACTCAAGTCTTCGTCTACTCCGGCGCCGTGATGATGCTCTTCCTCTTCGTCGTGATGTTCGTCGGTGTCGATTCCTCCGACTCCCTGATCGAGACGATCAAGGGTCAGCGTTGGGCGGCCCTGGTGGTCACCCTCGGTCTCGGGTTCCTGCTCGCCGGTGTGATCGGCAAGGTCACCATCGCGGGCACGCCGAATCTTGACCAGATCAACACCTCACCGGGCAATGTCTCCTCCTTGGCCCACGCGATCTTCACCGACTACATCTGGGCCTTCGAACTCGTCGGTGCGCTGCTGGTGGTCTCGGCCATGGGTGCCATGGTCTTGGCGCACCGCGAGCGGCTCGGCGCCAAACCGGACCAGCGCGAATGGGCCAAGCGTCGCTTCCAGCGCGGCGAGTATGTCGCCGGCCTCCCGGCTCCGGGTGTCTTTGCCCGGCACAACGCCGTCGACACCCCCGCCCTGCTGCCCGACGGCCGGCCGACGGAGCTGTCCGTCAGCCGCACCCTGCAAGAGCGCGGCCAAGTCACCAGCCCGCAACGGTTCACCGACGCGGAAGCCGAGCTCGCCAAGGAGATCGAGGAGGGTCGGACGCGATGAGCCTGATGAACTACATCTACTTCGCCATCGTCTTGTTCGTCATCGGCGGTGCCACCGTGTTGACCCGGCGCAACGCCATCCTCGTCTTCATGGGGATCGAGATGATGCTCAACGCGGCGAACCTGGTGTTCGTGACCTTCGGCCGCATGCACCAGTCGATCGACGGCCAGACCATCGCCCTATTCGTGATGGCCGTCGCCGCCGCCGAGGTCGTGGTCGGTCTGGCCATCATCATGGCGATCTTCCGTGCCCGCCGCTCGGCCTCGGTCGACGACGCCAACCTGTTGAAGTATTGACAAGGAGCTAACACACCGTGACCTCCCTCATCTCTCAGTTGGCGCTCGAAGCCACGGCATCTGACGCGGTCAGCCTGCCGGCCTGGCTGTTGATCGCCCTACCGCTGGCCGGGGCTGCGCTCCTGCTCTTCGGCGGCCGGGCGACCAACAGCTTCGGTCCCGCGCTGGCGACCGGCCTGTCCTGGGCCAGTTTCGGCCTCGGCGTCGCTGCCTTGATGCAACTCGTGGAGGCCGATCCCGAGGATCGCCTGACCCGACAGACGCTCTACAACTGGATCCCGGCGGGCAGCTTCCAGCTCAACACCGGGCTCCAGGTCGACACGCTCTCGATCAGCTTCGTCATGCTGATCACCTTCGTCGGCTCGTTGATCCACGTCTACTCGATGGGCTATATGGCCCACGACCCAAACAAGCGGCGCTTCTTCGGCTACCTGAACCTCTTCGTGGCCTCGATGCTGCTGCTGGTGCTCGCGGACTCCTACCTGCTGCTCTTCGTCGGCTGGGAAGGCGTCGGTCTGGCGTCCTACCTGCTGATCGGGTTCTGGTTCCACAACCCCGCCTACGCCACCGCCGGCAACAAGGCCTTCTTCGTCAACCGGGTCGGTGACATCGGGCTCGCGCTAGCCATCTTCTTGATGTTCGCCACCTTCGGCGGCGTCGACTTTGCGACCGTCAACGCCGGTGTGGGGAAGGCGAACACGGCGACGCTAACCGCGATCGGCTTGCTGCTGCTGATGGGGGCCTGTGGCAAGTCCGCGCAGTTCCCCCTGCAGAGCTGGCTGGGTGACGCGATGGCCGGTCCGACGCCCGTCTCGGCGTTGATCCACGCGGCGACCATGGTCACGGCGGGTGTCTACCTCGTCGTGCGCAGCCACGCGATCTTCGAGGGCGCCCCGAACGCTCAGCTCGCGGTCGTCATCGTCGGCGCGATCACCTTGCTCTACGGAGCGATCGTCGGGTGCGCCAAGGACGACATCAAGAAGGCTCTCGCGGCATCGACGATGAGCCAGATCGGCTACATGATGCTCGCGGCCGGTCTCGGCCCGGTCGGCTACGCCTTCGCGATCTTCCACCTGATCACCCATGGCTTCTTCAAGGCCGGGATGTTCCTCGGTGCCGGCTCGGTCATGCACGGCATGGACAACCAAGTCGATATGCGGCGCTTTGGCCACCTGGCTCCCTATATGAAGATCACCTGGATCACCTTCGGTCTCGGCTGGCTGGCGATCCTCGGTGTCCCGCCCTTCTCCGGTTTCTGGTCAAAGGACAAGATCATCGAGGCGGCCTTCATCGGCGAGGGCTGGCGGCCCTGGGTCTTCGGCGGCGCGGCCCTGCTCGGTGCCGGCGTGACGGCCTTCTATATGTCGCGCCTGTTCTTCATGACCTTCCAGGGCAAGGCCCGCTGGACCGACGGTCAGCACCCGCACGAGTCCCCGCTGTCGATGACCATCCCGATGATGATCCTCGCGGTCGGTTCCGCGGCGATCGGTCTGGTGCTCGGCCCGACCAACATCTTCACCGACTGGCTCGAGCCCTTGACCGGCCATCACGATCACGGTGAACCGGTGATCGCGGTGCCCGTCCTGATGGCTTTGACCCTCCTGCTCGTCCTCGCCGGCCTGGCGCTGGCCTGGTTGCGTTATGGCCGCGACGATGTCCCCGAGGTCGCTCCGGCAGGCAACGCCTTGACCAGGGCGGCGCGCAAGGACCTCTATCAGGATGACCTCAACGAAGCCATCTGGATGTGGCCGGGCATCAAACTCGTCCGGTCGGTCATCTGGACAGACAACGAATTGGTCGACGGCGGCGTGACCGGCCTGGCCCGGTTCACCGGCGGCGCGGCCAAGGCGTTGCGGGTCGCGCAGAACGGTTTTGCCCGGTCCTATGCCCTGACGATGCTCACCGGCGTCGTCGCGATCCTCGGTGCACTGTGGGTGATGAACTGATGGACAACTTCCCCTGGCTGAGCGTGATGCTGCTCGTGCCGCTCGTCGGCGCGGCGCTGATCGCCGCGCTGCCGTCGGCGCTGGCAGCGCGCGCCAAGGAACTCGCCCTTGTCTTCTCGCTGGCCACACTGGCCGTCGGCGTCGGCGCGGTCCTCAACTTCGACGCCAATGACTTCTCGGCGTATCAACTGACCGAGGTGCACTCGTGGATCTCCTCCTTCGGCGCGTCCTACGCCCTCGGAGTGGACGGCATCGCACTCTCGCTGATCGTGATGGCGACGATCCTCGCGCCGGTCTGCATCCTGGCCGCCTGGAATGACGTTCCCGAAGGGGGCACCCGGGAGAAGAACTACTTTGCGCTGCTGCTGTTGCTGCTGACCTTCATGGTCGGTGTCTTCGCGGCGAGCGACGTTTTCCTCTTCTACGTCTTCTTCGAGGCCATGCTCATCCCGCTCTACTTCCTCATCGGGTCGTATGGCGGTGCCGGCCGGCAGGCGGCCGCGCTGAAGTTCATCCTCTTCTCGCTCGCCGGCGGCCTGGTCATGCTCGTGGCCGTCATCGGGCTCTACTTCCAGGGCCCCCGCGGTGATCAGGGCTTCCTGATTCAAAACCTCGTCGGCCTGCCGATCGACCCAACGACGCAGAAGTGGCTCTTCATCGGCTTCTTCTTCGCCTTCGCGGTCAAGGCGCCCATGTGGCCGGTGCACACGTGGTTACCCGATGTGGCGGCGACGGCGACCCCGGCGACGACGACCTTGCTGGTCAGCGTGCTGGACAAGATCGGCACCTACGGCATGATCCGGTTCTGCCTGCAGCTCTTCCCGGATGCCAGCGAGTGGGCCACGCCGGTCGTCATCGCCCTGGCGGTCGTCTCCATCTACTACGGAGCTATGTGCGCGATCGCGCAGAACGATCTGATGCGCCTGATCTCCTACACCTCGATCAGCCACTTCGGCCTGATGATCATGGGCATCTTCGCGCTGACCACGGTCTCAAATGCCGGTGCCGGCATCTACATGCTCAACCACGGCTTCTCGACGGCGGCACTCTTCCTGATCGCGGGCATGCTTATCGCTCGCCGGCGCAGTGGGAAAATCTCCGACTTCGGCGGATGGCAGAAGGTCACGCCGCTCATCGCGGGGACCTTCCTCGTGGCGGGTATGGCCTCCTTGGCACTGCCGGGCATGGGCCCGTTCATCGGTGAGTTCCTCGTCCTCAACGGCACCTTCCAGCGCTACAAGGGCGTCGCGATCGTGGTCACCCCGATCGTGGTCCTCGCGGCGATCTACATCCTGTGGATGTACAAGCGGATGATGACCGGGCCGGCGGCCGAGGGCGCGGCGGCGGCCGATATGGGCTGGCGCGAGAAGTTCGTCGTGGCCCCGCTGATTCTCAGCCTGCTCTTCCTCGGCTTCTATCCGAAGCCCGCGCTCGACCTGATCAACCCGGCAGTGCAGCGGGTGCTCACCGAGGTGGGAGTGAGCGACCCCGCACCGGTCGTTCCGGCCACCGCGATCACTGGGAGTGAGAAGTGATGGGCGGCTACACCGCACCTTCGGTCGACTGGTGGGCGATCGCGCCGATCATCGTCGTCTTCGCCGGCGGCCTCGTCGGCACCGTGCTCGAAGCCTTCGCCCCGCGCACCGTGCGGCACAGCGTGCAAGTGGCTCTCGCCATCGGCACGCTGGCGCTCGCCTTTGCGACCCTGGTGCTGAAGGCGGTGGACCAGCAGGGCGCCACATTGGGTGGCGGCATCATCATCGACGGCCCCGCGCTCTTCATGCAGGGCTCGATCCTTATCCTGTCGCTCATCTCGGTGTTGTTGATGGCGGAGAAGTTCTCCTCCGCGGGCGCGGACGCCTTCACCCCCATGGGTGCTGCCGTCCCCGGCTCGCCGCTCGAGCGCGCCGCGTCGAGGGCGGGTTGGGGGACCAGCGAGGTCTTCCCGCTCGCGCTGTTCTCGATCGGCGGCATGATGTCTTTCACCTCCGCGGGCGACCTGCTGGTGATGTTCATCGCGCTCGAGGTGCTTTCGCTGCCGCTCTACCTGCTGACCGGCTTGGCCCGTCGCCGCCGGCTGCTCTCGCAGGAGGCGGCGCTGAAGTACTTCCTCCTCGGGTCCTTCGCCAGTGCCTTCTTTCTTTTCGGGTCCGCGCTGCTCTACGGCTACTCCGGCAGCATCAAGTTCGGCCAGATCTCCGATGCGATCACCAAGGCACCGGCAGAGGTCAACGGACTGCTCCTGCCCGGCGTGCTCTTCGTGCTGGTCGGCCTGCTCTTCAAAGTCGGTGCGGCGCCCTTCCACATGTGGACCCCGGACGTCTATCAGGGCGCGCCAACGCCGATCACCGGCTTCATGGCCGCCTGCACCAAGCTCGCCGCGTTCGGCGCGATGCTGCGTGTCGTCTATGTCGGGATCGACGCCAATCGCTGGGACTGGCGCCTGGCCATCGCGGCGGTCGCCGCGTTGACCATGGTCATCGGCTCGATCCTCTCGGTCACCCAGACCGACATCAAGCGCTTGCTCGCCTATTCCTCGATCGCGCACGCCGGCTTCATCCTGGTCGGTGTGCTGGCCTTCGACAAGACGGCGGTCGCGGGCGTGATGTTCTACGTCCTCGCCTACGGCCTGGCGACGCTGGCGGCTTTCGGGATCGTCGCGCTCGTTCGCCGCGGTGACGCCGAGGCCTCCCAGATCGGCCAGTGGGCCGGGCTGGGCAAGAAGCACCCGGTCATCGCCGCCATCATGGCGCTGCTTCTGCTCTCGTTCGCAGGCATCCCGTTGACCTCGGGCTTCACCAGCAAGTTCGCGGCCTTCGCGCCCGCGATCGCGCACGGCGGGCGGGCGCTGATCATCCTGGTGATCATCGGCGTCCTGTGCTCGGCGATCACGGCATATGTCTATATCCGCATCATCTTGCTGATGTACTTCACCGACGGTGACGACGAGGTGGTGGCTCTGACGCCGTCCATCCTGTCCACGGTGGCCTTGGCCGCTGCGGTCATCGCGACGATCGGCTTGGGCGTGGTGCCCGGCCCCGTCCTCGACCTGGCCAACACCGCGAGCCAGTTCCTGCGCTGATCGTATGGTGACCCCCGCCCCCGCTCCGACCCTGCCGGGCATCTCGCCCGAGCTCCAGTCTCGCCTAGATGCCGGCCTCGCCGAGGTCGAGGCGCTGCTAGAGGCTCGGGTCGACCATGCGGATCCCTTCATCGCCGAGGCGAATGCCCACCTGCTCGGTGCCGGCGGCAAGCGCTTCCGACCGCTGCTCACCTTGCTAGCCGCCGAGCTCGGCTCCGGGATCGGCCCAGACATCGTGGCGGCGGCGGCCGGCGTCGAGTTGACGCATCTGGCCTCGCTCTACCACGACGATGTGATGGACGACGCTTATACCCGGCGCGGGGTGCCGTCCGCGAACGCGAAGTACGACAACTCGACGGCGATCCTCGTCGGTGATTTGCTCTTCGGCACCGCGTCGGACATCATCGCCGACCTCGGGCCGGAGGCGGTGAAGATCCAGAGTCAGACCTTCATCCGCCTGTGCTCGGGTCAGATCCGCGACGACCGCCCCTGTCCCCCGAGTGAAGACCCGCACGGCTACTACCTGGGCGTGCTCGCCGACAAGACCGGGGTGCTGATCGCCACGGCCGCTCGCTACGGCGCGCTGCTGTCCGGATGCTCGCGCGAGGTCATCGATGTCCTCATCGAGTACGGCGAGCGGATCGGCATTGCCTTCCAGTTGGCCGACGACCTGATCGACATCTCCTCCGAGGCCGACGTGCTCGGCAAGGCGCCCGGGACCGACATCCGCGAGGGCAAGCGCACCCTGCCGATCATTTATGCGCTGGCTTCCACCGACCCGGCAGACGCGCGCCTGCAGGAACTCCTACGCCAGCTCGACCCGAGCGACGACCACGTCGCCGAGGCGCTGGACCTCCTGCGCGGCCACCCGGCCATGGACCGGGCTCAAGCCGAGACCTTGGAGATGGCGCTGGCCGCCCAGGCGGTGCTCGACCCACTGCCCGATGGCGAGGTCAAAGCCGCCCTGGCCCACTTGGCCTTGCGCGTCGTCCAGCGCAACCAGTAGCACCCTGCCCGCCGCATCCGCACTCAGACTCCGAGACCGAGGACCAGCTCGAGATAGGTGTTGGTAAAGGTCCGGCCGGGGTCGACCGCCTCCCGCACGGCACGGAAGTCGTCGAAGCGCGGGTAGAGCGCACGCAAGCGCGGGGCATCGAGCGTATGCAGCTTGCCCCAGTGCGGCCGGCCGGCGTGCTCGGCGACGATCGCCTCGAAGGCCGCGAAATAGGGGCGGTGGTCGAGCCGGTGATACTGGTGGATCGCGATATAGGCGTTGGCGCGGTCATACCCCGTGGAAAGCCAGATGTCGTCTGCGGCGGCGAAGCGCACTTCGACCGGGAAGGGGAGTGTGGCGCCCGAGCGGTCGATCCAGCGGCGCAGTTCGGTCAGGACGGGGACCAGTGCGGCGCGGGGAACGGCATACTCGCTCTCCACGAAGCGCACGGAGCGACGGGTGCAGAACACGCGATAGGAGCGGTCGACATACTCCCGGGCCGAGAGGGCGCGGGCGCTGATCTGGTTGATGCGCGGCGTCAGCGTCGGCCGCGCGGCGGCGAGCCGGTTGATTCGCTCGAAAAGCACATTGGCTGACAGGTCGTCGTCCACGCGCTCCCGCCAGCGCGGCAGGGGCGCAAAGTCCGCCTCCGGCGCACGGTCATTGACCTTGATCTGGACGCGGTCGGTGTGGGGGAACCAGTAGAACTCCAGATGCCGGTGCGCCTCGAGCCGGGCGTCCAGGCTGCTAGCGGACATGCCAATCTCCCTGTAGGCGGACACGTACTTCCCTGCTGACG
>NZ_DAOQZV010000105.1:0-10823 GCF_035343835.1 Nostocoides sp.
AGGTCCGCGGCCGCAGCGACCGACGCGGGCGGGAGGAGGAGCGGGCCGACCAGATCGGCATACGGGCTGCGCCGCAGGCGACGGTGACCGGCGACCGCCGCATCGAGCGGGCTGTTGCCCGGTGGGAAGACGGCAGCGTCGTCGAAGAGGTCGGCGAAGAGAGCTCGCGGCAGCACTGGCACCCGGCCAACATAGCCCGAGCGTGCCGTCGGAATACCAATCGCCTCCGATGGCCGGCGCGGGCAGGCGTGTCCGGGGCCGCAGACCACTCGATCGGTATTCCGAAGGCCCGTTCAAACTCGGCCGCGCGTCGGGGTGCGCTCGACCGGGTCGTCCGGCTCCGCTGGCATCACCATCTCGCCGCGCACGCCAAGGAGCCGAACTTCGCGGCCCGGCTCCATGCCGGCCACGAGGGCGAGGACGGCGTCGAGCACCGGGGCTTTGTCGGTGGTCGGGGCGCGCAGCTTCTTGGAGCGGTTGACCGTGAAGAAGGGGGCGTAGCGCACCTTCAGGCCGACCCGGGTGACCGGCCGGCCTTCCTTGGTGCAGTCGGCGAGCACCTGATCGACGAGGACCTCGATCGCGGCGCGAATCTCCTCGGGCGCCGCGAGGTTGACCTGATACGTCGTCTCGCGCGAGTGACTGCGCGCCACCCAGGGCGTGTCGTCGACGACGGCGGAGCCTTCGCCGCGACCGAGCGCGGCATACCAGGTGCCCATCCGCGGTCCGAACTCCGCGATCAGCGCGTCCACATCGGCACTCGCCAACTCGGCCACCGTCCGTATGCCGTGCGCTCCCAACCGCGCGGAGACCCGCGTCCCGACGCCCCAGAGTTCGATGACCGGGCGGTGCCCCATGACGGTCATCCAGTTCTCGCGCGTGAGCTGGAAGGTGCCCTGGGGCTTGCCGAAATCGGTCGCATTCTTGGCGCGAATCCGGTTGTCGCCCAGTCCGATCGAGCAGTGCAGGCGAGTGGCGGTGAAGACGGTGGCCTGGATCTCCCTGGCGACGGACTCGGGGTCGTCGGTCTCCGGGATGGCGATGAAGCCCTCGTCCCAGCCCAGCGGTTCGACGACCAAGCCCATGCCCCGGACGGCGGCGAAGACCTCCCACGAGGCCGCGTCATACGCCGGGCGATCCACGGGCAGGATGATCGCGTCGGGACATTTGCGCGCGGCCAGGCGCAACGGCATACCGGAATGAGCGCCGCAGGCGCGAGCCTCGTAGCTGGCGGTCGAGACGACCGCACGTTCGCTCGGATCACCCCGCCCACCGACAATGACCGGCTTCCCGGCGAGTTCCGGGCGCCGCAGGATCTCGACAGCCGCGATGAACTGATCGAGGTCGAGGTGGAAGACCCAGGCCGGCATGTCCTCATCATCGCGGCTTGCGGGGCTGCGTCCGGTGCCTAGCCGGTCTGCCGGGAGACCGGGTGTCCAGGGGGCTGTTGTGCACGAGATCCCGAGGGGGGTGGCGCCGTATTCTTGTCCCGTGCTTCTTGGTCCATGGTCGCCGTGGGCGAAGAACTCGTGCTCGTCGTCGTTGCGAAGGATGGAGCACGCTTTATAGGAACGGAATACCGTTCGGCTCTATCTCCAAGTCTAATGATGCGACGACCATGCCGTGCAGTCGCTCAGCGGGTAAGGCTGCTTAGCGCGGACTAATCCATGGTCCAACGACTGGGCATCCATGGTCCAACGACTGGGCAAATGATCCTATCCTTACGCGAAAACTCGGCGGCGACCCGGACTTCTTGAGCTGGGTGGCTGAGGCCATTCTGGCGGGCAGCCTTTCGAGGGCGCAGTGGCGGCCCCTTGTGCTCCATACGAACAGCGAGTGTGCTCCGGCGTGGCCGGAGGCGGCGCAGGAGTTCCTGCCGCTTCGGCGCGGGTAGGCCGGTCCCTGAGCAGATGCACGGCAAGGCCGTCGGGCGCGACGGGTGCCTTAGCGCGATTTGTCGGTGGAATTGGCGGTTCGGCGGGCAGCTTGCCCACGGATACAGTGAGAGGAGCGGGAGACCCCCGGCCACGTTCACGAAGAGGTGTTCACATGGCGCACTACCAGCGCATGGGAGCCGTGCCGCCCAAGCGGCATACGCAGCATCGAGACCCGCAGGGCGCCTTGTACTACGAAGAGCTGATGGGAGAGGAGGGGTTCTCTTCCGACTCCAGCTTGCTCTACCACCGCAATATCCCCAGCACCGTGACGGCCGCCGCGATCTGGGAGGTGCCGGATCAGACCCTCACGCCCAACCACCCGCTGCGCCCACTCCACTTGAAACTGCACGACCTCTTCGCGCCCGACGACTCCGGCATCGACGCGGTCACCGGTCGCCGCTTGATCCTCGGGAATAGTGACGTGCGTATCTCGTATGTCGTTGCCGATGCGCCGAGCCCGTTCTACCGCAATGGGATCGGCGACGAGTGCGTATATATCGAGCGCGGAAGTGCCCGCGTCGAGACGGTCTTTGGGGCCTTCGATGTCGGGCGTGGTGACTATGTGATGATCCCGCGGGCCACCACCCACCGGTGGCTGCCGAAGCCCGCGAGCGAGGACACCGACGGCGAGTCTCTGCGCGCCTATGCCATCGAGGCCAACAGCCATATCGCGCCGCCCAAGCGCTATCTGTCGCGCTATGGGCAGCTGCTCGAACACGCGCCCTACTGCGAGCGTGACCTGCGCGTCCCGGACGGCCCGCTCCTGGCCGAGGACATCGGCGCCGATCCAGGCGAGGTGACCGAGGTCTACATCAAGCACCGCGGACCGGGACCGGGCGGGATCGCGGGGAGCATCTATACGCACCCCTTCCACGTGCTCGATGTGGTCGGCTGGGACGGCTGCCTCTTTCCCTATGTCTTCAACGTCCGCGACTACGAGCCGATCACCGGCCGCGTGCACCAGCCGCCGCCGGCGCATCAGGTCTTCGAGGGCTGGAACTTCGTGATCTGCAACTTCGTGCCGCGCAAGGTCGACTACCACCCGCTGTCGATCCCGGTGCCCTACTACCACTCGAATGTCGACTCCGACGAAGTCATGTTCTATGTCGACGGCGACTACGAGGCGCGCAAGGGCTCGGGGATCGGCATGGGCTCGATCTCGCTGCATCCCGGCGGCCACGCCCACGGCCCGCAGCCGGGCGCGATGGAGCGCTCGATCGGCGTTGAGTATTTCGACGAACTCGCCGTCATGGTCGACACCTTCAAGCCTCTCGAGCTCGGTGAGGGCGGCCTGGCCTGCGATGACGGGCGCTATTTGCTGTCCTGGTCGACAACGACCGACTGAACCGGCCACGGCGGCACAGGAGCGGGTGACTCAGCACAGGTTGGGTGTCCTCGGGCCTGTCAGAACCTGTTGGAGGACGCCTAACATCTGCTAGCAGCAGTTAGGCACGGGGGCGTCCTAAGCTGGGTCAATGTCCATTGCGCCGGTCGAGCAGGAGATCGTCTCTGCCGACGCGGACGAGGCGCTCGATGTCCCGTGGATCGTCTTGGTCTGGAACGACCCGGTCAACCTGATGTCCTATGTCACCTTCGTCTTCCAGACGCACTTCGGGTATGCCCGCGATAAGGCAGAGGCCCTCATGCTCGATGTGCACCACAAGGGCAAGGCCGTGGTGGCCACCGGCCCGCGCGAAATGATGGAGATTCATACCGAAGCCCTCCAGGGTTACGGGCTGTGGGCGACCTTCCAGAAGGACGCCTGATGGCGCGCGCATTCACGGTTCGCGGCAAGGGCGCCGACCTGCGGTATGCCGCACGCCTGGATCAGGCCGAACGCGCGGTCCTCGTGCAGCTTTTCGAGCAGGTGGTCACCCTGATCGGCCCGCCCGCGGACTCGGCCCAACCGGGCGGCGGCGATGAGTTCGATGCCATCGTCGCGGGGCTCGGCTCAGACTTCGGCTCGGTCACCGTCCCGGATTCGCCCGCCGGGCTGGGCGGACGTGGCCTGCCCGAGCACCCCCGCGACCCGGCCCTCGACCGGCTCTTCCCGGCCGGCAATCGCACCGACGCCGAGGCCGCCCGCGAGTTCCGCCGCCTGACCGAGCCCACGCTGCGCAGCCGTAAAGTCGACAATCTTCGCACGGCGATCGCCGCCCTGACTCACGCCGTCGACGAGCGGGTCGAACTCGACGCCCCGACCGCCTTGGCCTTCCTCGTTGCCCTGACCGACGTCCGCTTGGTCGTCGGTGACCGGCTGGGCCTGCGCGACGACGAGGACGCGCGACGCTTGGACGCGGTGGCGCAGGCGGCCGATCCGGACGACCCCGCGGCATACGCGATCGTCGTCTACGACTTCCTGACATGGCTGCAAGAGACGCTCGCCACGTCCATGCTTCCCCGCGCCGGTCGGTGAAATAGGCTCGGCGACTGTGGCTGACGCACCGATCGGAATCTTCGATTCCGGATACGGCGGCCTCACCGTCGCCCGCGCCGTTCTGGACCAATTGCCGCACGAGTCGGTGGCCTATCTCGGGGACACCGCACGCGCTCCCTATGGCCCGCGGCCGATCGCCGAGACCCGCAAGTTCGCGCTGGAGTGCCTCGACCGACTCGTCGATCACGGCGTGAAGATCCTCGTCATCGCCTGCAACACGGCGTCGGCGGCCGTTCTCCACGACGCCCGCGAACGGTATGCCGTGCCCACCGTCGAAGTCATCCGGCCCGCCGTGCGGCGGGCCGCGCGCGCGACGCGCAACAACCGCGTCGGCGTGATCTCGACGGCCGGCACGCACAAGTCGCGTGCCTACCTCGACGCCTTCGCGGCGGCGCCCGATATCGATGTCTCGTCCAAGGCGTGCCCCCGCTTCGTGGAGTTCGTCGAGTCCGGGATCACCGGCGGACCGGAGTTGCTCTCAGTCGCTAGGGAATATCTGAATCCATTGGCGCAGAAGGATATCGACACATTGGTGCTGGGATGCACGCACTACCCGCTGCTGACCGGTGTGATCTCCTATGTCATGGGCGAAGGGGTGACCTTGGTGTCCTCGGCGGAGGAGACGGCCAAGGACGTCTATCGCACCCTCGCCGATCTGGATGCCCTGCGCCCCGACGATCTTCCGGACCCGACGCACGGGTTTTCCACGACTGGTGACCCCGAGGAATTCCGGCGTCTCGCCCGGCGCTTCCTCGGCCCGGAGGTCGAGCAGGTTTTCGGCAATCTCGCGCAGCCGGCGCTCGGGGGCGTCTGATGAAACTGACGGTGCTCGGGTGTGCCGGCTCGTTCGCGGGGCCGCATTCGCCGGCGTCGAGCTATCTCGTCCAGGCCGTGCACGATGGCCGCACACACTCGGTCGTCTTCGATCTGGGCAATGGGTCGTTCGGCACCCTGCAGCGGCATCTGGACCCAATGGCCCTCGACGCGGTCTTCCTCTCCCACCTGCATCCGGACCACTGCATCGACCTGACGGGGATGTACGTCTACCGCAAGTACCACCCCGACGGTGCAGCCGGGCAGCGGCTGGCGGTCCATGGGCCGGCCGGGGTGCGCGGCCGGATGCGCAAGGCGTATGAGGGTCTGGAGGACGACGGTATGGATGCCCAGTTCGACTTCCGCCGACTGAGCGACGGTGCCACCGTCGAGGTCGGGCCGCTGCGGATCACGGCCCGGAGTGTCGAGCATCCGGTCGAGGCCTTCGGCTTCCGGATCGAGGCGGACGGCGCCATCCTGACGTATTCGGGTGACACCGACTCCTGCGACGGACTGCTCGACCTGGCTCGCGAGAGCGACCTGATGCTCGTGGACGCCGCCTTCGTGGAGGGACGCGACCACACCCGCGGCATCCACCTGACCGGTCGCCGGGCTGCCGAGGCGGCGATCGCCGCCGGCGCGCGCCGGCTGATGCTCACCCACCTGCCCGCCTGGAACGACCCGGCCGTATGCCGTGCCGAGGCCGAGGAGGTCTGGCCGGGGGAGGTGGAAATCGCACGCCTCGGAGCGACATACGATCTTGGGTCGTGACGCGACACGACGGACGGACACCGGATCAACTGCGCGAGGTGCGGATCACTCGCAACTGGCTCGACCACGCCGAGGGGAGCGTGCTCGTGGAGTTCGGGCGCACGCGCGTGTTGTGCGCCGCGTCCTTCACCGAGGGCGTGCCGCGCTGGCTGAAGGGCAAGGGCACCGGGTGGGTGACTGCCGAATACGAGATGTTGCCCCGCTCGACCAATACCCGCTCCGACCGGGAGTCGCGCAAGGGCCGCGTCGGCGGCCGCACCCATGAGATCTCGCGCCTCGTCGGGCGCTCACTGCGCGCGATCATCGACACTAAAGCCTTGGGCGAGAACACGATCGTCATCGACTGCGATGTACTCCAGGCGGACGGCGGCACCCGGACCGCATCGGTGACGGGCGCGTATGTCGCCCTGACCGATGCCATCGCCGAGGCGAAGGCGCGCGGGCTGCTGCCCGCCTCGGCCGCCCCGCTGACCGGGTCGGTGGCTGCGGTGAGCGTCGGTGTCGTCGCGGGCGGGGCGGTCCTAGACCTCGACTATCCCGAGGACTCCACGGCCGAGACCGACATGAATGTCGTCATGACCGGTGACGGGCGCTTCGTCGAGGTGCAGGGCACGGCCGAGGGGGAGCCCTTCGACCGGGCGCTGCTCGGCGATCTGCTCGATCTGGCCACAGCCGGTTGCGCGGCGTTGACGGCGCTCCAGCGGGCCGCGCTTGAGGCGCCCGCGCGGGAGCGCGTGCGATGACCCGGCAAGTGGTCCTGGCCACGCTCAATGAGCACAAGGTCTATGAGCTGAATCAGATCCTCGCCAAAGTGGTCGCCGACCTCGACCTCGAGATCGTCTCTGCCGCAGCCTTTCCCGGCGTCCCTGATGTCCGCGAGACCGAGGTGACCTTCGCCGGCAACGCGCGGCTGAAGGCCGAGGCACTCGCCGCCGCGACGGGATTGCCGGCGCTCGCGGACGACTCGGGTCTCGCGGTCAGCGTGCTCGGGGGCTGCCCTGGAGTGTTCAGCGCGCGGTGGTCGGGCACGCGGGCCGGGCTCGCCGCGCCCCGCACGGCCAAAGACCGCGCCAATGTCACGCTGCTGCTCGAACAGCTGGCGGACGTGCCCGCGCAGCACCGTGGCGCGGCGTTCGTGTGCGCGGCCGTCCTCGCGATCCCGGGTGAGGAGATCGCGACCTGCGAGGGCCGCGTGGAGGGGAGGCTGGCCTACGGGCCGCGGGGCAGCAATGGCTTCGGCTACGACCCGATCTTCGTGCCCGATGCCGATCCAACGCGGACTCTGGCCGAGTTCACCGACGCCGAGAAGAACGCGATCTCGCACCGCGGCAACGCTTTTCGGTCGATGGAGTTAATTATGCGCGAGCGCCTCGCCAACTGAGAGCCCTACCTAAGCGCGCAAGCGTCACTCGAAGGGGATGGTGACCTCGATGCCGATCTCGTCGGCCAGTTTGAGGGTGCCCATCAGCGCGGAATACGGCTTGATGCCGAAAATGTGCTGGGCGATCGCGCCCGCGAGACGGTAGCAACCGGGCTCCGGTGAGTCGAGGTGGAGGTCAAGCGGCTCGGTGCGGCCGTGCAGCGACAGCGTGCCGTGCACCGTGCCCTCAGTCCAGTCGCCGCTGATCCCCGTGCTGGTGAAGACGACCTGTGGGTGGTCGCCGGTCTGGAGGATTTTGGCGGCGTTCTGCAGGATCTTGCCCCGGTCGCCATCGGTCAGCGGTTTGGCGCCGCCCTGGCCGTCGATGACGACCAGGCTGGTCAGATTCGCGGTAACGCTCAGCGCGCACTCGCTCAGGGCGTCCCCCACGGTGAGGTCGGCCGACCACTGCGTGGCCTCGATGCTCAGGTTGTGGCCCATGGCGGCCGCCGGACCCTCGGTGCCCGTATGCAGCAGGAGGGCGGCGTTGTCGGGCCCGAGTTGATAGTCGCCAGGGGGGATGGGCATGACCCCATCGTGCCGCGCTCCTCCCTGCGGGATGCACCCGGGTCGGCGATGCGTATCCGCGGGCCTGCGCGACCAGGGTCGGACGTCAGGACAGGCGTGCGCGAGGCGGGACTTGAACCCGCACACCCGAAGGCACCAGAACCTAAATCTGGCGCGTCTGCCAATTCCGCCACTCGCGCGCGGGCCTACTGTAGTTCGGGTTGGGTGCGCGGGCGGGCTGGGATAGGTTGACGGTCGGTAACGGCATACGGACCTGGAGGGCACGTGACCCGACTCGAACCGGGCGAGCACGCCCCGGACTTCACGCTCACCGACGACCACGGCACGGCGGTTTCGCTTCGCGATTTCCGGGGGCGCAAGGTGATCGTCTATGCCTATCCGAAGGCGATGACGCCTGGCTGCACGACGCAGGCGTGCGATTTCACGCAGTCGCTAGACCGCTTGCAGGCGCACGGCTATGACGTCGTCGGCGTCTCGCCGGACAGCCCCGCTGCGCTGGCGAAGTTCCGCGAGCGCGACAACCTGACCATCACCCTGCTCTCCGACCCGGACAAAACGATGCTCACCGCGTGGGGAGCCTTCGGGGAGAAGAAGAATTACGGCAAGATCGTCCAGGGCGTGATCCGCTCGACTTTCGTCCTCGACGAGGCGGGCACGATCACGCACGCGTGGTACAACGTCAAGGCAACCGGCCACGTGGCCAAGTTGCGGCGCGACCTCGGGCTCGACGCAGCGCCCGGCCCCACCAGCTAGAGAGGCCCCAATGAGCAACGACCCGTCGATCGCCCAACTGCAGGCGGAGATCGCGGCCAGCCGTGAGCGACTCGCCTCGACCATCGACCAACTGACCAGCAAGGCGGCCCCGAAGGCCGTCGTCGCCCGGCAGACCGAGGCCGCCAAGCTGCGATTCGCCGACGCGACCAAGACCCCCGAGGGTGACCTGCGCACCGAGCGGCTGGCTGCCGTCGCTGCCGCGCTTGCCGTCGTGCTGATCGTGCGCTGCATCCTGCGGCGCCGCGCCTCCTGACCGTGCCGAAGGCGGCCCCAACGCCGGCCGGCACGCTGCCGATCCGGATGCTGCACGATCGGCTGCTCGTCTCGGTGGAGGGCGAGGCCGGCGAGCGCCGCTCGGGCGGGGGGATCGTCATACCGGCCACGGCGTCGGTGGGGCGGCGGCTGTCGTGGGGCACCGTGGTCGCCGCCGGTCCCAATGCCCGGCAGATCGAACTCGGTGATCGGGTGCTCTTCGACCCCGAGGAGCGGGCGGAGGTGGAGTTGCAGGGCAAGGACTACATCCTCCTGCGCGAGCGTGATCTGCACGGGATCGCCGCTCCCCGGGTGCAGGACGGGCATACCGGGCTCTATCTGTAGCGCTGCCTACCGGCCGGTATGCCGGCGCTGTCACCCGGCGCGGTAGCCCAGCCCCTCGACCATCTCGGCTCCCGCCAGTTCGGCGAGGAGGGCTCCGGGCAGGAGGAGCTTGGAGCGGCGCAGCCCGCTGCCGAGGATGACGGCGTCCTGCCTGAGCAGGGCGGCGTCGACAAAGAGGCGCCAATGCGCGGGCAGCCCGACGGGCGTGATGCCGCCGTACTCCATGCCGGTCTCGGCGACCGCGCGATGCATCGGGTGGAAGGACGCCTTGCGCACGTCGAGGCGGCGTTTGGCGAGGTTGTTGACATCGGCGCGGGTGTCGGCGGCGACGACGCACGCGGCGATCCGCTCCTCACCGGCACGCGAGCCCGAGATCACCACGCAGTTCGCGCTCGCGGGGAGTGGGAGGTTGAAGGCCCTGATCATCGCCTCGGTGTCGGCAAAGTCGGGGTCGATCTCCACGACCGCCAGTCGGGCGGCGAGATCGGGGCGCGCTCGCAGCGCCTCGGCGACCGGGTCGGCCACGAGGTCGAGACGGTCGGCGGCGGGCAGGGAAGTCAGGCCGGGGAAGGAGGGCAAGGTCACCGGGTCAGCCTATGAGCCACGCCGGGCGACGCGACGACGCCGGAGTCAGCGCGACGGGGGAGAATAGGCCGGTGTCTGCCGTGCGTCGTCTCCTCATCACTGTGCTCGCTCTCGCTACCGCGGCCCTGGTGGTGGTGCCGGGGACGGCCGCGAGCGCGCATACGGCCCTCGTTTCCAGCTCGCCAAAGGCCGGCGCGACCTTGCACGAGTTGCCGACCGAGGTCAGGCTGACGTTCACCGAAGACCTGGCAGCCGAGGTGACGCAGGTGCGCGTCGTCGACGGCGAAGGCCTGTCGATGACCGAGGGCAAGCCGAGCACCGAGGGGCCAACCGTGACGCAGGCGCTGGCCACGACGCTGCACCCGGGCTCGTATGTCGTGACCTACAAGGTCATCAGCGCCGACGGGCACCCGGTCTCCGGGGCGGTCCCGTTCACGGTCGCCGAGGACGCCGTCACCGCGCCGACGCAGCCAGAATCCGCTCCGGGGCCGACGGCGAACGGGGCTCCGAGTTCCTCGACGGCTCCTGCGGCCACGACGTCCCCGGCTACCGTCGCCGCGCCGGCCACAACTGCTTCGGACGACGGGTCCGCCGACCGCGATGGCGGGATCAACGGTTGGCTCTTGGGCCTCGCCCTGGCGGGGGTTGCCGTCGCTTTCGGGGTGCTCGGCTGGCGCTATCGCGCCCAACGCTGAGTGGGCCGCGGCCGGTCGGGGCGGGGTGCGCCGGCCGGGAACATGCGCGGGCAAACCGATTTCACGCCCGCCGGGCCGGGATGCTAGTGTCTCCCCTCGCGCGCCATTAGCTCAATTGGCAGAGCAGCTGACTCTTAATCAGCGGGTTCGGGGTTCGAGTCCCTGATGGCGCACCAACTTCCCAGCAGCCGGGGCAGCCGGCGCACACAGTCGTGGTGGGCGTAGCTCAGCTGGTAGAGCACCTGGTTGTGGTCCAGGATGTCGCG
>NZ_DAOQZV010000106.1:0-2677 GCF_035343835.1 Nostocoides sp.
CCCGTGCGCACGGGCGCCGGCTCGGGCGCCTTCGCGGGGTCGGGCTGGCGGCCACGCGAACGGCTGCGCGAGGACCGGGACGACGTGTCCGAGGGCTCGCGTTCGTGGTCGTGGGTTTCGACGGCGTCCACGGGAGTGGTGCGCACGATCACGCCGCGACCGTGGCAGTGCTCGCACGACTCGGAGAAGACTTCCAAAAGCCCCGACGCCACCCGCTTGCGAGTCATCTGGACCAGCCCGAGCGAGGTCACCTCCGCGACCTGGTGTTTCGTGCGGTCGCGACCAAGGCATTCGAGCAGGCGCCGGACGACCAGGTCGCGGTTGGACTCCAGGACCATGTCGATGAAGTCGATGACGATGATGCCGCCGATGTCGCGCAGGCGCAGTTGGCGGACGATCTCTTCGGCGGCTTCGAGATTGTTCTTGGTGACGGTCTCTTCGAGGTTGCCCCCGGAGCCGACGAACTTGCCGGTGTTGACGTCGACCACGGTCATCGCCTCGGTGCGGTCGATGACCAAGGAGCCGCCGGAGGGCAGGTAGACCTTGCGATCGAGCGCCTTGGTCACTTGTTCGTCGATCCGGTGCGCGCTGAAGATGTCGCGCGCATCGGTCCACTTGGTCATCCGTGCGGCGAGGTCGGGCGCGACATCGTCGATATAGGTGCTGATCTCGGCCCAGACGTCGTCGCCGGAGACGACGAGCGAGGTGAAGTCCTCGTTGAAGACGTCGCGGATCACGCGGACGGTCAGGTCGGGCTCGGAGTAGAGCAGCGTCGGCGCGTTGCCCGTCTTCTTGCCGGACTTGCCGGCCGCGGCCGCGCTGACTCGCTCCCAGGTTTTGGCGAGCCGCTCGACATCACGCCGCAACTCCTCCTCGCTGGCGCCCTCGGCCGCGGTGCGCACGATGACGCCGGCGTCGGCGGGGACGATCTCTTTGAGGATGGCCTTGAGCCGAGCCCGCTCGGTGTCGGGCAGCTTGCGCGAGATGCCAGTCATCGAGCCCTGCGGCACATAGACCAGATAGCGACCCGGCAGTGAGATCTGCGACGTCAACCGCGCACCCTTGTGCCCGATCGGGTCCTTGGTGACCTGGACGAGAACGGACTCCCCAGAGGTCAGGACGTTCTCGATGCGCTTGGCCTCACCGGTCTCAAGACCCGCGACATCCCAGTTGACCTCGCCGGCATAGAGCACGGCATTGCGGCCGCGACCGATGTCGACGAAGGCGGCCTCCATCGAGGGCAGGACGTTCTGGACGCGCCCGAGATAGATATTGCCGGCCATCGACGCATTCGTCGTGCGCGAGACGTAGTGCTCGACGAGGATGCCGTCCTCAAGGACGCCGATCTGGGTGCGGCCGTCGAGTCGGCGGACGACCATGACGCGCTCGACGCTCTCGCGGCGCGCGAGGAATTCCTTCTCGGTGATGATCGTGCGGCGCCGGCCGGCTTCGCGTCCCTCGCGGCGGCGCTGCTTCTTGGCCTCCAGCCGCGTCGAACCTCGCACCGAGGCAACCTCGTCGCGAGCCCGGCGCACCTCGCGAACGCGCGTCACCGTGCCGGGCGGGTCCTCGCTCTCGCCTGCTGCTCCGGAGCGGCGGCGCCGGCGCCGGCGGCGGGCCGGGTTGTTGGCGTCGTCGTCAGCGGCCTCGCCCGCATCCGTATGCCGTTCGCTCCCCTCCTCCTGCGCACTCGCCTCGGACTCCTGTACGGCCTCGTCGGCCTCCGCGCCTTCGGCGTCGGATGAGTTCGCACGGGCGCGGCGACCGCGGCCACCGCGGCGGCGCCGACTGCGCGATCCGGTCGCCGAGCCGTCGTCGGCGGCGTCGGTTTCGGCGCCCTCCGCGGGGTCGACGTCCGCCTTCTCTGCGCTGTCGTCGTCGCCGGCCCGGGCGCCGGAGCTCTGGATATCGGCGCTCCCGGCACCGGAGTTCTCGCGGGCGTTCTCGCCATCGGCGCTCCGGGCTGCCGCGCTCTCGAGGGCGGCGTTCCGGGAGGACGTGGTGGCGCCGGCGCGGCGCGAACCACGACGTGACCCGCGGCCGGCGCCTACCGACCGGGATTCGTCCTCGGTGGCTGCCGGCTCTCTTTCGGGGTCGAGGACGACCTCATGCTCGGCCCCGGAGCCGTCGGCGGCGGCAGAAGGAGTCGTGGACGACGGCACGGTGACGGCGGCACCGGCCGGGCGCGAGGCGCGGCGGCGGGCCGGGGCTTCGGGCGCCTGGAAGAGCAGGCCGAACGCGCTCTGGTGCGGGCGGGGCGATTCGGGCTCGTCACTTGCGGGCTGCAGCGCGCTTGAACCATCAGCGCGCTCGCTCATCGCTTCGTCGCGGCGGTCGGTCTCCGCGCCTTCGGACCGGTCGGCGACGAAGTCAGTGGCCGCGTCGCTAGCAGCGTCGGGCTCGGCATCCTCGGCATCCTCGGCGTCCGACGTGCCGCCGTCGGCGAGACCGGCCACCTCCTCGCCATGGTCGGCCGGGCGGTCCGCGGCGCCGGGGTCGGCTGCTGTCTCGGACTGGGCGTCCTCGGCGTCGGCCACTTGGCCGATGCCCAGGTCGCTCTGGGCGGCTGGGCCCGCCGCGCCGGATTCGCCCGGCGCCGACTCGCCTGATCCACCATCGGTGATCTGCTCAGCCGTCTGCTCCGTGCCCTCGCCGGTAGCGGACTGCGCCACCTCGC
>NZ_DAOQZV010000106.1:2777-10526 GCF_035343835.1 Nostocoides sp.
GCGGACTCGGCGACTTCGCCGGCATACGCCAACTCTGCGTCGCCGCCAGGCCCGGCCGGGGCGGTCGCACGCCGACGCCGCTTGGGTGCCGCGTCGCTGTCGGAGGTCTTCTTGGCCGCGCGCTTGCGAGGCGCCGCCTTCTTCGTACCCGTCGCGCGGATCGTCGTCTCGGTGGCCTCCGCGGATTCGCCCGAGGCTGGAACGGCCGGCTCGCCGGCAGCCGCCGCTGCTGCCTCGGACGAGAGGTCGCGGTCGTTGGTCGTGTCGCTCATCGCGCACACCTTCCGTCACCACGCGGCGGCGCCCACACCGGCCGGTTCGAAGTCCGGCCCCGTCTCCGCGTGCTGCGGGTGAGTCGCGCCGGCCGGAGCCGACACGGAAGTCGTCTAAGTTCCGCGGAGTGCGGTTCGCGCGTGGCGCGTCACCGGCCCGAGGCGGCGCCATCCTTGTCGGCGGCTAGGGGATCGGCCACCTGCGCGCTGTCCGCCAGCCACGGCCCCTGCGCCAGGCGAGTCACCCGGGGGGGACTCGAGGGCACGAACCGGACCAAATCGCGCAGCGCGCTCAGAATGTCGTCGGGGCGAACGGCTGGTGTGGTGTGCCGAACGACCACTCGAAGTATCGCACATCCCTCCTCGGCGCCCACCTCAGCGTGGAGTAGCGCGTCGCGGACGTCGAGGCTCTTGGGGCCGGTCTTGAAGGCCCGGCTGACGGTGACGTCGGGCAGCGCCGACAACTGCGACCAGGCGGCATCGAGTGCCTCGACTGCGGTGTCGCGGAACTCGATTCGCCAATCGCTGGCTGCCAAGCGATCGGCCAGCGCACCCGGCCCGGCGGCCACGACGTCGATGATGTCGAGCCCGTCCGGTAGCGCCGCGTCGAGCGCCGCACGCAACTGATCGGGGTCGAGCACCTCGGTCACGCCGATCTCGAAGTACTCGGCCTCCGAGGCCATTCCGGTGGGCGCGCCACCGGCATACGAGATCTTCGGGTGGGGGTGAAAGCCGGCGCTGAAGGCCATCGGCACCTGGGCTCGTCGCAGCGCGCGCTCCAGGGCGCGGGCGAAGTCGCGCGCGGAGGAGAACCGGAGGCGACCACGACGGGCATACCGGATGCGGTAACGGGCCACGGTCGGTGCGGGCGGGGGGCCGTCTGGCCCAGGTGCGGGAGGCATAGCCGGACGATTATCGCGCACGACGGCACGGGTCGCTCCCTCTGCCGCGTCCGACTCCGTATGCCGTGGGGCGCGATTCGTCAGCCCGGCCGGCCGCCGTAGGGCAACAGATCGGAGCGGTAGATCGAGGCATAGCGCACGACTGCGCCCGTGTGCGGCGCTTCGATCATCTGCCCACCCCCGACATAGAGGCCGACGTGATAGCTGCTCTCCCCCGTCGAACCGTAGAACACCAGGTCGCCGGGCTGTAAGGCGTCGATGGCGACGCGGGCGGTCTCGGCCCACTGCGCTCCGGTGTAGTGCGAGAGCGACACGCCGGCCTGAGCCCAGGCCATCATCGTCAGGCCGGAGCAGTCATAGGTGTCGGGACCGTCCGCCCCCCACTCGTAGGGCTTGCCGAGTTGCGCCACGGCAAAGGCGATGGCGGCGGCCGCCCCGCCGGAGGGCGGCGGTGGTGGGGGCTGGCTCGTCGTCGTGCTGCTGGGCGTGCTCGTGCTCGACGACGGCGTGGTGGTCGTGCTCGTCGGCCGGGTCGTGGTCGTCGAGGTCGGCAGCGTGGTCGTCGTCGACGTGGGCCGGGTCGTCGTGGTTGAGGTCGGCCGCGTGGTCGTGGTCGAGGTCGGGTGCGTCGTGGACGACGAGGTCGGGGTCGACGTGCTCGTGGTCACGGGGGGCGGCGTGCTCGACGGGCTCGATGTGCTGGAGTTGGTCGACTGGTCGTGCTCGGCTGCGGCTGCAGCAGCGGCGGCAATGGCGTCGAGTCGCTGCTTCTCCAGTTTGGCGGAGGTGTCGTTCAGCGCGGCGAGCTGCTTGGCCAGGCTCTCGCGCTCCGCCCCGAGCCGCGATGTCTTCGCCGACGCCAGCGCGAGTTCGTCGCGGGCGATGCGATCGGCCTGGTCCGCACGGCGGCTGGCCTCGGCGCGGGCGGCCTCGGCTTGGGCAGCCGCAGCCTGCAGGCTCTGCGCGGTGCCGCTGACGACAAGCGCCGACTTGAGTTCTTCGTTCTGGTGCGCCGAGACCAGTTCCAGCGTCGCCGCCCGGTCGATGAGTTCCTGGGGGCCGCCGGCATCGAGCAGCGGCGCGAGCGACCCGAGCATCCCGCCCTGCTGATACATCGACGACGCGTAGTTGCGCAGGGACACCGAGGCGCCCGCCGCTTGGCCCTGCGCGGCATCGGCCTTGCGCTGCGCCTCGTCCGCGGCTTTGGTGGCCTTGGCCAGTTGCCACTTGGCGCCGTTCGCGGCCTCGCCGAGACGGGCCGCTCGCTCCTGCAACGCCGAGACGCTCGCGGCGGACGTCGCGTACTGAGCTTCAAGCGCGGCGACCTGCCGGCCCGCCGCAGCGGCTTCGGCTTTGGCCTGGGCCACCTCGCGGGCGGAGGGAATCCCGGGGTCGGCGTGCGCGGCATACGTGCCGCCGAAGAGGAGGGCCGCGACGAGAGCGGACCCGCCGACGAGTTGGAGGCGACGCACCGACGACGTGGGAAGCGCGGTGTGCCGCGGGCCCGGGCGTGACGCCATCGATCGCTCCTTGTCGGGGCCGGACTGCCGGCCGCTCGCGGGGCACCGGGGGGAGGGCGCGCTGGCCGCGGCCTTTCAGGGTACCGACGCTCAGATCCCACCCGTCACTTTCGTCACATCAGGGGCCCTGCGGAACTGGCCACGGACGCTGGTCGGGAGGGATAACACGGATGTCTTTTCGCAGGTTCTGCGCATTTATCGATCATCTGTCCAGACCACATCACGAGTCGATAACGCTTCTTCCTGGCCTGCGCGTGCGGGCTGCCTCGAGCGGACATCGAGGCCGCGATCGGGCGACGCCGTGCGCAGGCCTGTGGCAGACTGGCCGTCGAATGTGGCAGCAGGTTTAGTCTTCCCCGCGTACACAGGAACCGTCGGTAGCTTCGACTGCCGAGCAAAGCATCCCCTTGACGCCGCGAGGTGGGAGCCAGTCGGCAACGACTGTCCTCGATGGCTCGGGTGATGGGCGGGGGCGCGGGCCATTGCGGCTCGGCGCCCCCGTCGTATTCCTGCCTACGATTGCCCGTATGACCGACCCCTCCCCTCCCCCGATCGCTCTGATCACCGGCGGCGGCACCGGCATCGGCGCGGCCAGCGCGCGCCGGCTCGCTGCGATGGGATTCGACGTCGTCCTCACCGGGCGCCGCATCGAACCGCTGATGGCGACGGCCGCATCGATCGGCGCGCAGGCCCGGGCGCGGGTTATGGACGTCGCCGACGCCGAGTCGGTCGAGGCCGGCGTGGCCACCTTGGAGCGCTGCGATGTCCTGGTCAACAACGCCGGGGGCGCCCTCGGGTCCCAGCCGGTGGAGCAAGGTGATGTCGAGCAGTGGCGCGCGATGTTCGAGTCGAATGTGATCGGCACCCTGCAGGTGATCAAGGCTACGCTGCCGCTGCTGCACCGATCCCCGCGGGCGACGATCGTCGACATCTCCTCGACGGCCGGGCAGATTGTCTATGAGGGCGGGGCCGGCTATGTCGTCGCGAAGCACGGCACTTCGGTGATCTCGGAGACGCTGCGGCTCGAGCTCGCCGGGACGCACATTCGGGTGGTGGACATCCGTCCGGGGATGGTGCATACGGAGGGTTTCGCGCTGACTCGCTTCGGGGGTGATCAGGTGGCCGCGGACAAGGTGTATGCCGGTGTGGACCGCCCCCTGGTCGCGGACGATGTCGCGGCGTGCGTGGAGTTCGTTGTCGGCTTGCCGCAGCATGTCAACATCGACGCGCTCACCGTGCGCCCGGTCGCGCAGGCCGCGCAGCACAAGGTGCACCGGGGTCCGATCGACTGGCAGACCTCTTGACGAGGCAGCCTCCTCACGGGTCGATGTCGGCGCGGGCGCGCGCCTCGACGGTCAGCGTGATGCTCGACCCGATCGCCTCCACCACGCTGGACAGGATCGGCAGGTCGGCGGTCCCGGTGACCACGACGACGGCCGTCTCCCCGTCCGGTGTGCCCGTCCCGCCGTCGACATGCCAGCTCTGCATCCGATCGGGCAGCGGGCGGGCCGCGAGATTCTGCTGCGCGGCAACCCACACCGTGTCGTCGGTCAGCGGCACCGCCTGCCCGATGCCGTCGACGTATGCCCGGTCCGCGAGCGCATCGGCCGCATCCAGAGCCGCGGCGTCCGCAGCGTCGAGCAGACGCATGCGCGCTAGTTGAGCGCTCGTGACGGTGACGATGCCAAGGGTGAGCGTCAGGGCGATCATGCACAGCCCGATGATCAAGATGGTGATCCCACCCTCTTCCGCAGCGTCCGGTGCGGCCGCGGGCGGCCTCTGTCCCCGCCCAGCGCCTCCGGGAGCGCCGAGTCGACGCGCGTTCTCCAGGCTCATCCCACACCCCGGAATCGGTCGACGATCAGCACATGAGTGCTGCTGACCGGGACCTCCAAGGGGACCACCGATCGCGCGAAGCTCGGGATCAGCGGCAATGGCACGGACACCTCGGCCCGCACCTCGACCCTGCCCTCCGGTGTCAGGCAGGGCGAAGCGGAGCAGGAGATGGTGATGCCGCTGTCGCCTGCGTCAAAACCCTGATCCGCGAACGCGATGAGCGCAGCCGCGTCAGCACGGAGGCCCGGGTCCTGTCCGTCGACCGTGGTCACGAACGCTCGACCGGCTTCGCGCGCGGCCTGCGCCACGGCATACGACCCGGCTTGCACGCGTGCGACCATCAGCGTCAGATAGATGAGAGGCACGAGCAAGAGCACGCCGAGAAAGACGAACTCCACGACGGCGCTGCCCTCGTCGCCAGCTTGGGCCTGCTCGCTGGGGTGGGAGGTCATTGGCGCTCCTCGAACGCGCGGCCCACAACCTCTAGTTGCCCGTCGGGCCCGAGCGGACCGAAGACGGGCAACGGGGCCGAGACTCGGACAACGACGAGGGCAACGCCCCCGACCGATTCGGTCGAGACGGTGATGTCCTGGCTGAAGCGCGTCGACAGGGACCGGTTGATCAGTTCGCGTGTCCGCGGAATTGCGTCCTCCGGGATGGCGTCCGCTCGAGCCCCGAGCCGTGCGCCCTCTGCGGCGCACGAGATCAGGGTGTTGCGGATGTGCAGGGCGAGGCCGAGTTGAAAGACCGCCGCGAAGACGACGAGCAAGAGCCCGGCCACCATCGCGAAGTCGGCGACGGCGGCGCCGTCCTCACACGATCCCCGACCCGGTCGCGGTCGATGATCGGGGGCCATGAGTGGGATCAGTTGCCGCCGGGCTTGACGCTGTTGATGGCGTCTTCGAACATGGCCGACAACCGGTCCTGCGCGATGGCCCAGATGGCGGCGACCAGGCCGGCCGTCATGATCGTGATCAGCACCCATCCGGGGACGTCGCCGCGTTCGTTCTCGCGGTCGGTGAGGGCATCGCGGATCGCGGCGGTGAGCCGGACGTGCGCCTTGATGAGGTAGTGCGACATGGTGTCTCCTTCGGTTGGTGCCGCGCGGCGGTGCGGGCAACGGGGTTGTTACATAGAGAAGTTCAGGAAGTCGAAGCCCGGGAAAACGGCAAACAGCACAGTGATTGGCAGGACGAGGAAGACAACCGGAATCATCATGCCGATCTCCTTTTTTCCGCCCTTCTCCATCAAATTGCGCCGACCTTCCTCGCGGACGTCCTGCGCCTGGGCGCGGAGCACATCGGCCAGTGGTGTGCCTCGCTCGACCGCGATGACGACGCCGTCGACGAAGCGGCTCAAGGAGGTCAGCCCGGTTCGCTCCGCCAGTCCTTCGAGCGCCCGCGGGAGGCTGGCGCCTGCGCGCGCGTCCGAGAGGCAGCGAGCGAGTTCGGTCGCCAACTCGCCGTGAGCCAATCGGCACACCCGCTCCAGGGCGCCGACCGCACCTTCGCCGGCGCCGACAGCCAGGGCGAGAAGCTCTGCCACTGTTGGGAATTCGGTGAGCATGATGCTCTCGCGCCGATTGGCCTGGTAGCTGAGCCATTGGTCCCAACCGACGACGCCGGCGGACGCGCCCACGGCGATCATGAACAGCACCAGCAGGGACGAAGCACCGCTGCCGAGGAAGAGGGCCACGCCGACGACCGCGCCGGCTAGAGCGCCTGCCGCGCCGGCCAGCACCTGCTCGGCGCGAAATCGGTCGACATCCGCGGGCTTGCCCGCGCGAAGTTGCCGATAGCGAACCGATTCGGCACCACCGAGAATGCGCTCGACAAAACGCGCCAGGTCGCGCACGAGAGGCCGCCCGAGCACGGCGACCACTCCTGCGGGCGAATGGGTTTCGCGTTGCCGCAGGCGGGTGAAGATGGCGGTGTCGACGAGGTAGGGAGCCATGCGGGACTCCAGGGTCGGGCGACGGCTTGCCGGCAGGAAGCGGATGATCGTCACCACGCCGATCCCCAGCGCGAAGCCGACAAGGGCACCCCAATGCCCCGGGCCGAAGGCGAGGACGGGATTCATCCCAGGACCCGCTGTTCTTCCGGGAGGCGAGCGATGCGCACCATCAGGCGGTAAGCGATCAGGGTGCAGGCACCGCCCGCCACGAGCACCAGCGTTCCGGTGCGCGAGGCGTATGCCTGGACGGCCTCCGGCCGCGTGCACATCAGCGCAAGAACGATCCAGGGGGCGGCAACCGCAAGTCGTGCCGCGTTCAGGGTCCAGGACTGCCGAGTTTCGAGCTCGGCCCGCGTGTGGGCGTCATCGCGCAGGAAGCTGCTCAGGGTGCGCAACAGTCGCCCGAGGTCGCTGCCCCCTACCTCGCGCGCCATCCGTAGAGCCTCGACCAGACGGTCTCCGACGGGGTCGCTGAGATACGCCTTGAGGTTGTCCAAGCAGTCGTTGAACCGGCCGCTCACGCGGTAGTCCTCCGCGAAGCTGGCGAATGCCGGGCGCAACTCCATCGGGCCGCGAACGGCCAACTGCGACAAGGACTCCGGCAGCGCCAGTCCGGCGCGCACGCCCGAGGTGATGTTGTCGACCGCATCCGGCCACAGATCGCGCAGGGCAGCGCGCCGGCGCCGGGCCTTCATGCGGACCAAGGCGATCGGCCCGTAGGCCGCCATCGTCGTGAAGCACAGGGCGATTGACGCCACGCCGACAAAACCCATGAGGAGCACGAAGGTCAACGCGGCACCCAGGGCACATGTGCCTAGCAGGGCTCGTGGACCGATGGCGCCGTAGCCGGCCTGGACGAGTTCGTCACCGAGGCGGTCCAGGCGACTCCGGCGGGCGGCACGTGTCGTCGGCGGTCGCGGAACGGGAACCCAGCACGACCACCACATAAGGAAGATGCCGAGTCCGAAGAAGAGTCCGAGGACGAGTGGCGGCACGGCTCACTCCCCCTTGGCGAGGAGTTCGGGGAGCCGGTAGCCGGCGGCGTCGAACCGCTCGATGTGCGGCGGGAAGCCGTCAGCGCGCTGCAGCTCGCCGCCTCGACGCACGAAGATGTCGGCCATTTCGACAACGTCACCCTCGCACCGTCCTGGAATAGCGGCGATCTCGCGCACGCGCCGGACACCGTCGCGTTCGAGGGCCGTGTGAATGACCAGGTCGATCGACGAGGCGACGGTAGGGACGACAAAGCGGCTGCTGACGTTCTCG
>NZ_DAOQZV010000107.1:0-10312 GCF_035343835.1 Nostocoides sp.
CGAACACTCCTTCCTGATCCTGTTGAGTGACCACTGACCTATCGCAGTGGCTATGGATTTTCATATAGCGCATCTGGCACCATGAGTCAAGAGTCAACGACAAGAACCGTGGGCCGCCAAGAGGGACCCGGTGCGTGCTCCTCTACCTTGCGCTCCACCTCACGGCGCTGCTTCACAGTCAGGGCGGCCAGGACGACCGTGGGCAGGGCGAACGGATCACCATGTGCGCCGTGCCGTTCCTCCGGCTCATCGAGCGGACTCGCCGCTTCCAGCAGCGCGGACGTGGACACCGAACAGACGGTGGCATCGCGGCGCAGCCGCACCTGGTCTCCGACGAACGTGTCGACCTCCCACACCTCGCCCTCGAACCAGAACCTCGAGCCCGTCTCGAGGGTCAGGACGCCGCTCGGCATCGTTTATCCTTCACCGGCACGGAGACCACCGAAGGACTCGACAAGGGCCGAGTCAGGTCTGCCGTCCACGCCTGCCGCCAAAGCAGCGCTAGGACCGAAGCCCTCACGTCCAGTGGATCGAACCCCGACACCCGACCCTCGATCTGTCCCAACGTCATTCCCGAACGCCCGGCCGCGGACACGACTGTGACGCACTCCTCATCCAGAAACATCGATCGGCGGCCCTGGGCCACGAACCGGAGGTTCGCCATCACGACCGCGTCCCCGCCATGGAACACCTCATAGCGCCAGCCCCTGCTTCGGCACAGCCTGCCGGTCCACTCAAAAACCGCGGCCACCACCGGCTCCTGACACATGCGGGCAGGCTTGGCATCCACCACGATGACCGAGCCGTCCGCACAGGCCAAGAGATAGTCCGGAGCGTGCCAGCGCTGCACACCCTCGTCGAGGCCACTGAGCCAGAATGGCTGACTGGCGATCCCCGTCACCGCAACGTCGAAGTCGGCCAGCAGGACCCGGTCCCGCTCCAGCAGGCTCGCGTAGCCCGCGCTGGTGGAGCGGGAACACTCCACCGGGAAGAGGAGTTGAGTCAGGCAGGCGCAAGTTTACGGAACCGAGGTTGCGCAAGCGGCATACGGGAACGTAGCTTGAGTGCAAGCAAGTCAACTTCATCACCAACCAAGGAGCACCCCACATGGCCCGTGCAGTCGGTATCGACCTCGGCACCACCAACTCGGCCGTCGCTGTCCTCGAAGGCGGCGAGCCCACCATCATCGCGAACGCCGAAGGCGGTCGCACCACCCCCTCGGTCGTCGCGTTCTCCAAGAACGGCGAGGTCCTCGTCGGTGAGGTCGCCAAGCGGCAGGCCGTCACCAACGCCGACCGGACGCTGCGTTCGGTCAAGCGCCACATGGGCACCGACTGGAAGACCGCCGACATCGACGGCAAGGCCTACACCGCCCAGGAGATCAGCGCTCGCATCCTCCAGAAGCTCAAGCGTGACGCGGAGGCTTACCTCGGCGAACCGGTGACCGACGCCGTAATCACCGTCCCCGCCTACTTCGACGACCACGAGCGCCAGGCCACCAAGGAGGCCGGCGAGATCGCGGGCCTCAACGTCCTGCGGATCGTCAACGAGCCGACCGCGGCCGCGCTCGCCTACGGCCTCGACAAGGGCAAGGAGGACGAACTCATCCTCGTCTTCGACCTCGGCGGTGGCACCTTCGACGTCTCCCTCCTCGAGGTGGGCAAGGACCCGGAGGACGGCTTCGCCACCATTCAGGTCAAGGCGACCAGTGGCGACAACCGCCTCGGCGGCGACGATTGGGACGACCGGATCGTCCAGCACCTGCTGACCACGGTCAAGAACACCACCGGTGTCGACCTGTCCAAGGACAAGATCGCCATGCAGCGTCTTCGGGATGCTGCCGAGCAGGCCAAGAAGGAGCTGTCGTCCGCGACGAGCACCAACATCAGCCTGCAGTACCTCTCGATGTCCGAGAACGGCCCCATCCACCTCGATGAGACCCTCACGCGGGCGCAGTTCGAGCAGATGACCAAGGACCTGCTCGACCGCACCAAGCAGCCCTTCCACAACGTCATCAAGGACGCCGGCATCAAGCTCGAGGACATCGACCACGTCGTCCTCGTCGGTGGCTCCACTCGTATGCCGGCGGTGTCGGCCCTCGTGAAGGAACTCACCGGCAAGGAGCCCAACAAGGGTGTCAACCCCGATGAGGTCGTCGCCCTCGGCGCCAGCCTCCAGGCCGGTGTCCTCAAGGGGGAGCGCAAGGACGTCCTCCTCATCGACGTCACCCCGCTCAGCCTGGGCATCGAGACCAAGGGTGGCCTGTTCACCAAGCTCATCGAGCGCAACACCGCCATCCCGACCAAGCGGTCCGAGGTCTTCTCCACCGCCGAGGACAACCAGCCCTCCGTGCTGATCCAGGTCTTCCAGGGCGAGCGCGAGATGGCGCAGCTGAACAAGAACCTCGGCACCTTCGAACTGTCCGGCATCGCGCCGGCCCCGCGCGGCGTGCCGCAGATCGAGGTCACCTTCGACATCGACGCCAACGGCATCGTCCACGTCACGGCCAAGGACCGAGGCACTGGCAAGGAGCAGAAGATCACCATCTCCGGTGGCTCCGCTCTGTCCAAGGACGAGATTGACCGCATGGTCAAGGACGCCGAGGCTCACGCCGCCGAAGACGCCCAACGCCGCGAGGAGACCGAGGCCCGCAACACCGCCGAGCAGCTGGTCTACTCGACCGAGAAGTTCCTCGCCGACTCCGGCGACAAGCTGACTGCCGAGATGCGCCAGCCGGTCGATGAGGCACTCGCCGACCTCAAGGCCGCGATCAAGCCCGAGGCCAACACCTCCGTCGAGGACCTCACCGCGAAGGTCGACAAGCTCAACCAGGAGTCCCAGAAGATGGGCGCGGCCCTGTATGCCGCGACCTCCGCCGCGGACTCCGCGGAGACTCCCGGTGCCGACTCCGGTGCGTCCAGCGACAACGCCTCGGGTGCGAGCGATGACGATGTCGTCGACGCCGAGGTCGTCGAGGACGACGAGGAGAAGAAGTGACCGAGTTCCCCAACACCCCGGCGAACGACCCCGCGTCGAGCGCTGAGGATGCGGTGAACGCCTCGGCCCACAGTGGCGGCGACGCAGTCGCCAGCGCTAAGGACGCCGTCAACGACGGCAGCGCCCCCGCGGGCCCGGCTTCGGCCGGGGCCGGGGGCAAGGACACGGCATACGACGATGCGGCGGTCGACCCGGCCGCCGCCGTCGCGCCAGAAGCCCCGGATGCCGTCCACCCGGACACCCTCCTCGCTGCGGAGCGGCTGCACGACCTGCAGCGGCTCAATGCCGAATACGTCAACTACAAGAAGCGCGTCGATCGGGACCGCCCGCTCATCCAGGAGCGCGCGATCGCCGATGTCCTCGAAGCCATGCTTCCCGTCATGGATGACATCCAGGGCGCGCGCGATCACGGTGACCTGACCGGCGGGCCGTTCGCAGCGATCGCCGACAAGCTGGAAGGGACGCTGGGCCGCTTTGGCTTCGAGCGCTTCGGCGCCGTGGGCGAGGCCTTCGACCCCGAGTTCCACGAGGCGCTGATGCACCTGCCCGGTGCCGAGCTTCCGGCTGGTGCGACAACGACGACCATCGTCCAGGTCCTCCAGCCGGGCTATCGTGCCGGAAACCGGGTCATCCGGCCGGCCCGCGTGGCCGTCTCAGACCCCAGCTGAGGGATCGATAGCGCTCACGTGAGACCACAGTTCAGGAGAGGAGGACGCCAGGATGGCTAGTCAGGATTGGTTCGAGAAGGACTTCTACGCGGTCCTCGGCGTCCCCAGCGATGCCGACGCGGCGGCCATCAAGAAGGCCTATCGCAAACTCGCGCGACAACACCACCCGGACAAGAACGCCGGGGACGCGGCCGCCGAGCGCAAGTTCAAGGACATCACCGAGGCCCACTCGGTGCTGTCCGACCCCAAACAGCGTCAGGAGTATGACGCGATCCGCCAGATGGCGCGTGGTGGGGCCCGCTTCACCGCGGGCGGGCCGGGCGGCGCCACGGGAGGCGCCGGCTTCGAGGATGTCTTCTCCTCGATGTTCGGCGGTGGGCAGGGCGGCAATGTTCGCTTCAACACCGGCGGTGGTGCCCAACCCGATCTCGAGGACATCCTCGGCGGGCTCTTCGGCCAAGGCGGCTTCGGCGGCCAGGGCGGATACCCTGGCGGTCAGGGTGGATTCCCTGGCGGCGCAGGCGGTTTCGGCCGGTATGGCGCCCCTCGCGGACCGCAGCAGGGTCACGACATCGAGGCCCGCGCGACGCTCAGCTTCCGTGACGCCGTCACCGGATCGACCGTCACTTTGTCGGGACTGGACGGGCAGCGGATCACCACCCGCATCCCCGCCGGCGTCAAGGACGGGCAGAAGATCAAGCTGCGCGGCAAGGGCGGCGAAGGCGATCCAGGCGCCGCCCGCGGTGACCTGATCCTGACGGTGACGGTCGAGAAGCACCCGGTCTTCGGGCGCGAGGGCGACAACCTCACGCTCGATCTGCCGGTGACCTTCGCCGAGGCAGCCCTCGGTGCGACGGTGGCGGTGCCGACGCTGGACGGCAAGCCGGTCAAAGTCCGCGTGGCCCCCGGCACGCCGTCGGGCCGGGTGTTGCGCATCAAGGGGCGTGGGGTGGCGACCAAGTCGCGCACTGGCGACCTGCTTGCGAAGGTGCAGGTCGTTGTGCCGCAACGCCTTTCCGATGAGGCGAAGGCCGCGGTCGAGGCGCTGCGTGAGCAGGAGGCCGGCGTCGACCCGCGCGCTGAGATCTTCGCTGAGGCCGAAAGGGCCTGACCCACATGGCCTTGCACGCATTCGGTCCCGACGACGACGCCCCGGTCTTCGTCATCTCGGTCGCGGCGCAACTTGCCGGTATGCACGCGCAGACCCTTCGTCAGTACGACCGGCTCGGGCTCGTCACGCCCTCGCGCACCCAGGGCGGAGGCCGCCGCTATTCGGCGCGTGATGTCGCCCGCCTGCGCGAGGTGCAGCGGCTCTCGCAGGACGAAGGGATCTCGCTGGCGGGCATCCTGCGCATCATGACTCTGGAGAATCAGGTCGATGCGCTGCAGGCCCGCGTTGCCGAGTTGACGCACGCCCTACGCGAGGCGGAGATCGCCAGTGGGCGAAGGGTTTTCGCGGTTGGACCGACCGGGGACGCAATGGCGATTCGCCCCGGGGAGCGGCCGCGGCATACGCGCTCGCAGGCGCTGGTGCTCTGGGACGCACTCAGCCGCTGAACGACGACGCGCGGAGACCCCGAGAAGAGCCGCCGGCTCTAGCAGAAATGCGAAGACGGCGGCTCTTTCGTTGCCGGGCCACAGCTGTCAGGTGAGGGTCAGCAACTGGGCGATGACGATCTTGGTCACCATCGCCACCGGATAGACGAGTGCGTAGCCGAGGGCGACACGCTCGTCGTGGTTGGTGGCCGAGTTCGCGAAGGCCAGGACAGCCGGCTGGGTCTGGGAGGCGGCGGCATACCCGGCGATGCGTTGGCCCGATGCCCGCAGCCCCCATTTGGCGATGCCGATCAGGGCAATCGCGTGCACGGCCGTGACGAGAACACCGGCTGCAATTAGTTTGAGCCCCAAGGGGCTTTGGATCGCGTCGACGAATGCCGTGCCGGCGCGGCCGCCGGCATACGCCAAGAAGAGCAGGATGCCGAGCTGGTTGAGGACCTCGATCGACTGGTGCGGCAGGCTCCAGACGACCGGGCCGGTCCGCTGCAGCCGGCCGAGGATCAGGCCGACGATGAGCGGCCCCGCAGCATGGCCGAGTTCGAGGGTGCCCAGGCCGGGGATGAGGATCGGGAGTTGGCCGAGCAGGAGCCCGAGCGCGACGCCGACGGCCAGGCCGAGCGGGTTGATGTCGGAGCTGCCGTGCTCGCTGTCGCCGAGATAGCGGGCCACGTCGGCCATCCGCTCCTTCGGCGCGGCGACGCGGATGCGGTCACCGGCCTGCAGGATGAATCCGTCGGTGGCAAGGAAGTCGTGATCGGCGCGACGCACGCGGGTGGCGCGGGCGTCATACTTGCGCCACAGGTCGAGGTCGGCGATCGTGCGGCCGTAGAACTGCTTCTGCGAGAGCACCATTCGCCGGAAGTCGACGTCGTGGCGCTCCTCATCCAAACGAATCTGGGAAAGCCGGCCGAGTTGCTTGACGACATGGTCGATCGCGCGCTGCGGCCCGATGACGAGCACCCGGTCGCCGGTCTTGAGCAGGGTGTCGCCGCGCGAGACATGGATGTCGTTGTCCCCGACCTGATGGCGCGAGAAGAGGACGCGCCCGTATGGCGTGTAGGTCAGTTCGCGGACGGTCAAGACGTTGTCGCGGGTCACCTTGATCGTGGCATTGCGGATCGGGTCCGGTGCCGCCTCGTCGATGCCGCCCTCGGGTGGTGCGCTGCGGAGGGCGTATGCCGCCGCCGCCAGCATGATGATCACCCCGCCCGCGTACGTCAGCCCGTAGGCGACCGTGGGATCGGGGGCCCCGCCGACGCGCTCGACCGCAGCGGCAAGGGCCGGGGTGTTGGTGTTGGCGCCGGCATACAGGCCCGCGATCGATCCCGGCGTCAGGCCGAGGAGGGCGCCGAGCCCCCAGCACAGCCCACCCACCGCGGCCAGCGTGGAGGCGACGAGCGCAACCGGCTTCGCGCCGGTCCGAAGCGACGAGAAGAAGGATGGGCCCGCCATCACGCCGACGCCATAGGCGAAGAGCGCCAGCCCCACATTGCCGATCATCGCCGGCAGGGCCAACTCGGGGTCGATGGCGGACGCACCGAGGGCAACGAAGAGCACCGCGGCCGGCCCGATCGAGATGCCCTTCACCCGGATATTGCCGAGGGCGGTGCCGAGGGCGAGGAGAACGAAAAGGAGCAGGACGGGCTGCTCGACGAGGTATGACACCACGTCGCACCAGTTTAGTTGGCGGGGCAGGGGCGACCGAATCTCGTCCGGGCGAACGAGGGCCGGCAGCAGCCTTGCTTGCACGGTGGGCCCGCCCGCCTATGCCCGTTGACTCACGACGGGTGGAGGTCAATGCTGGCCGCTGTTGGAGAGTGGGTCGCAGGAATTGGTCGCCGCGTTTCACGGCGCGAGTGTGTGGTGCCTCAGGGGTCATCGCGCTGGTGCTTGTTGGGGGGGTGACTCTTTCTTCGCCCAGGGCGGAGGCAGTGGTTAGTCCGGCGACGGTGCCCGGCGCGGCAGCCGCAGTCGCCGCGCCGCGGATTGGGATCGGCCCGGCGGCGATGCACCCGGGCGGGAAGGTCACGGTCACCGGGCAGGGGTGGCTCCCGAATGCGACGGTTGCGATCAGGCTTGGGACTGGCTCCGTCGCAGCTCGGGTGGACGGGACCGGCCGGTTCACGGCCCGGGTCCTGGTGCCCTGGGCGACGGTGCCGGGGATGGTGACGGTGCGTGCGAGTCAGGGCGGAAGGGCCGCGACCGGTCGGTTGCGGGTGGGCTTGGATTGGCGGATGGCGGGCTTCAGCAAGGCCCGGAACTTCGTCAACCCGTATGAGAAGCAACTCACCAAAGACACCGTCGCCAATCTGAAGGTCGGTGGCAGGTTCGCGGTGGGTGGGGAGGCCCCGGACAATGCCTTCGCCTGGTTGGCGACGTTGGCCGGGCGGGGGTATGCCTGCACGATTACCGGCAATATCGCCCCCTTCGACCTCGCCTCGCGACGGGTCTTGTGGGAGTACCACGAGGACAACCCGAGCGAGATCCAATACTCCAGCGGCGACGGCGGACCCTACCTTGATGCCTCATCTGGCACCATCGGGCTCCAGCGTTTCATGATGGAGACCAGCGCGTATGTGTGGGGCTCCCGCGGCGACCTGACCTTCCCCTACGCCGGCAAGCTGCTGGTTGGCGGCACACACTGCGTAAGCAGCCTCCCTGGCGCATTCGACCCCAAGACGGGCGAATTCGACTGGGTGGCATACGACGCCGGTGTCTTCGAACTGACCCTGACGTCCGCTGGGGTTCTCTACAGCGTCGGGGGCCAACCCTGTACGCCACAGACCCGACAACCGGACGCCAGTTGTCAACGCGCAATTATGCTGGCGTTATGGCATCCGCTATGTCCCGATCGCCGGCGCCCTGACCACCTACGACGCCGCCACCGGACAGCAACTCTCCAGCACCCCGATCACCGACCCCGCCGGTCGCAAGATCATCCCCGGCACTGCAATCGTCGACGACGGGCCGTCTACGTCACTTCCACAACCGGCATCTACGACTTGACACTGTGACCCGTTGCCGGCGCCGGAGACCCGTCCAGCCACCGGACTCGGAGCCCGAGCACCGAGGAAACATGTCGGCGCCGCCACGCGGACGATGACGAAGTTTTGACTTCGACCCCCGCGCCGCCCCAACGCAATACCGCGACACCGTGGCCTCGTTGCCGCCGGTCACGGGCTGAGAGGAGGGGAGCGTTGCTGGGTGCGCACCCGGATCGCGGCATTGGCGGGGACCTCGATGGCGTGGTGGAGCAGTGCGGAGATGCCGAGGGCCAGCGCCAGCACGCCGAGCAGCAGTGCCAGCCCTGGCCCGACTCGCCAGCCGGGATGGGAGATCACGGTGTGCTCGATCGTGCGCATCACCAGAATGTGGACCAGATAGAAGGCGAACGACCACTCCCCGAGCCGGACCAAAGTGGGCCGCGAGAGCCACCGAGCGAAGGCGTCGCCCGTGCCCCCGTAACTCTGCTGCTCGCCGAGGGCGCCGATGAGCGCGACGAAACCGGGGAGGGTGGCCAGGGCAACGGCATACGGGCGGCTGGCGTGGCCGGCGATCACCCACCCGACGGCGAGCAACAGCAGCGCCACGGAGGAGCGCATGCGCGGCCAGGCGCGCACCTGCACCAGGCGGCCGCAGGCGACGCCGGCCACAAACTCCGGCAGGCGCATCAAGGGGACCCGGCTGAGGTCGAGGGTGGCGGTATCGATGGCGAGCGCGGCAGCGAGCGCGCCCAGCGCGGCCCCGACAAGGAGTGCCCACGCACCGCGAGCCCGCAGGCGGCCGGCCAGCAGCGCGAGGGCGGGGAAGAGGGCATAGAAGAAGGCCTCGCAGACCAGCGACCAACTCACCGGGTCGCCGGCCTGCGACCACGTGGGCACCCACGAGCTGAGCAGGACGGCGTTGGCGATCGTCGCCGGCCAGCCGCCGGTCGCCGGTCTTGGGCCGAGGCTGGGTGCGATGGTGAAACCGAGGAGAAGGGCCGCGGCGGCCGTCACCAGGTGGAGCGGGACGACGCGCGCGACCCGTCGCCACCAGAAGGCTGCTGCGCTCGCCGACGGCGGGGTGGACCAGAGCAGGACGAAGCCGGACAGGACGAAGAAGAAGCTCACCCCGACGTGCCCGACCCGCCCTACGGTCAGCAGCGACCGCTGTGGCTCACCACTGAGGTAGGCCGCGAGGCCGGCGTGGTGGACGAAAACCACCAGGGCAGCGAGCCAGCGGGCACCCGTGAGGGCCGGGAGGTTGCGAACGTCCCGGTCCGTTGCCCCATTTGTCGCGTTCAGCGGGCTGCGGGCTCGTCGCGGTAGACGACCGTCACCGTGGGATAGCCGAGATTGTGGCCCAGTGCGGTGAGGAAGTCGCGGCCGTTGTCGCGGGCCGTCTGTTCCAGGCCCGATTCGGCGGCGGCCTGCTGAAGGGCCTGTACGGCCGCCTGGTCCAGTGCCTGGCGTTGCTCCAGGGGAGTGCCCGCGAAGAAGTCGTTGACGCGGGTGCCGATGCCGCGGTTCTGGGCGACGACCTTGGAGCGGGATTCGTCGATGTTCGGGGTGGTCAAGGTGGGCGGGGGCACGGTCAGGGTGAGGGTGCCGGCGGCCTTGTCCGCCTTAATGTCGCTGTCGGTCAGCCCGCGCAGGTCGATGAGGGCGTCGATCGAGCCCTGATAGATGGCCACTCCGCTGTTGGCGTCGAAGATGTCGGGGATGACTTTGTTGACGCCGTGCTCGTCCATGCCGAAGTAGACGGGCACCGAATAGGAGCCGGTCGCCGCCCGCAGCTCGGCGGTCTTGCGGATCTCCAGCAAGGTGGTGTCGCCGGGCTTCGGCGTCGACTCGCCGAAGAGCGCGTCGCGCAAGGTGGCGAGCGGGCCGGCGAAAAGGATCGCCATCGCGAGCACAGCGGCCGCGACGACAGCAAGCGGCACCCACGCCCGCTCACGCGCGCTGGCACTCGGCATACGTGCTTCTCCCTCTGGCCCCGTTGCCTAACTTCTGCTGCGGCCGTGTTGCGAAAGTCATTGTGGACGGGGTCCCCACGAAGTATCGGAGCTGGGTCCCACGCTCTGCGTGGGCCGAAGGAGCGGAGAACTT
>NZ_DAOQZV010000108.1:0-10262 GCF_035343835.1 Nostocoides sp.
GACGGCGGCGGCGAGCCGCTCGTCGGTGTTCTGCGCCGGGCTGCCCACGGCCAGCCCGTGCACGCGGGCCAGATCCACCACCGCACCGATACCGCCGCGCTTGATGTCCAAGGTGTCTCGGTGGGCACCCTCCTTGGCCAGCACGAAGCCGCGGAAGAAGCCGATCGGCGGCTCGTTCAGCACGGCCGCGCCCGCGAGGTGGGCGAGGAAGCGGGCCGAGGTGGGAGCCTGCGTGCGCACCTGCTCGGCCAACTCGGCATACAGCGAGGCATCGCCAGCGACCGGGCGCATGTCGAAGAAGATGCTCGCCCGGAGGATCGCTTCCGGCACGGGTGCGGTCATCCAGTCGGTGAAGACTTTGCGCCACGTTTTCAGGCGGAGGCGGCAGTTCGGGTTGGTGGCCATGACGTCGCCGGCACACGTGGGATAGCCCGCCTCGACGAGGGCATTGCTGACCAGCCTCGCCAGTTCGGCGAAGTACTCCTTGTCCGCCGATGTGGCCGCGTCATCGATGATCAGCGCATTGTCCTGGTCGGCCGCCAGGGCCTGCTCCATGCGTGCTCGCGAGCCCAGCGTCACCCAGCAATAGGGCACCGGCGGGGCGCCGAGCCTGGCCTCCGCGAGGGCGATCAGCCGCCGCTCGATGGCGTCGCCGACGGTGGTAACGATCCGCCCCATGTCGGCGGCGCTGGCGTCCTGCGCCACGAGCGACTCCACCACGGACGGCAACCGCGCCGCGATCTTGGCGATCGCCGCGCCGCTCTCCTGCTTGGCGATGTCGCCGGCGAGATAGACGGGGTTGGCATGTTCGAGGCGCATCAAGTCGGTGGTCGTCACCACCCCCAGCGCCCGGCCGTCTTCGACCAGCGGCAGATGATGGATGCGGCGGCCGACCATCTCCAGCAACGCCTCGAAGGCCAGACCGTCCGCGCGGGCCGTCACCGGCTCGGTCGTCATCACGGCGCTGACCGGGCCCGCGGGATCGAGACCGACGGCGAGCACCCGGTTGCGCAGGTCGCGGTCGGTCACGATGCCGGCCAACCGCGCGCCGTCCATGACCAGCAGCGAGGAGATGCCGGCTTCAGCCATCACCGCGGCCGCCTGCCGGATCGTGGCGTCGAGGCCGACCGTCACCGGCTCGCGCTTGACCATGTCGCGCAGGCGGGTCTTGAGCACGGCGCTGCCGGAGTTCGAGGCCTGCTGGAGAGCGACCGCACCGGCCATCCGCCGCGCGCGCTGGGAGTCGAAGAACTCCTCGAAGCCGGGCGCATTGCTGCACAGCTCGGCGAAGGTCGCGGCGTCCATGACCAGCGCCAGCGTGTCCTCGATGGCGACCACGCTGAAGGTCGACGGGTTGCCGCCGAGCAGGGTGGTCGACCCGAAGCACGTCCCGACCTCGCCCCGGTCGACGAGGGTGCCGACGGCATCGTGCATGTCGACGGCCCCCGACCGCACGATGAACAGGTGCAGGTTGTCGCGGCCCGGGACCATGATCGCGGTCCCGCGCCGGAAGTACTCGACGCGCAGCCGGCGCACCAGCCGCTCCACGGCGCCTGGCGCCATCGACTCGAAGGGTGGGTGAGCGAGCAGGAAGTCGCGGATCTCGGCGAGCTCCACATCGAGGGCCATGAGTCCATGGTGGCAAACTCGCTGCGGAATGGCGTGGCGCCCCCCGCCGGTGCGGGCGTAGGTTGTCCGGGCCATGTTGCTTCGACTGATCCGATCGCACCTGCGGCCGTATGCCGTGCCGGTCGCCGTCATCCTTGTGCTCCAGTTCGTTGCGACCCTGAGCAGCCTCTATCTTCCGTCGTTGAACGGCCAGATCATCGACCAGGGCGTCGTGCCCGCAGACATCGCCTACATCCTGCGCACCGGCGCGATCATGCTCGCGGTCTCCATCGTCAATATCGTCGCGACGATCGGCGTCGCCTGGGCGGCGGCGACCGCGTCGGCGGGGGTGGCGCGCGATCTGCGTCGCGAGGTCTTCGAACGCGTCGGGCGTTTCTCGGCGCAAGAGCTGTCGAGCTTCGGGGCGCCGACGCTGATCTCGCGCAACACCAATGACGTCATGCAGGTCCAGACGCTGCTCAACATGGGCCTGATGTTCATGGTGTCGATCCCGATCATGATGGTCGGCGGCATCATCATGGCGCTGCGCGAGGACGTCGGTCTCTCCTGGCTGGTCGCCGTCGCCGTGCCGCTGCTCGGGGTCATCGTCGGGTCCATCGTCGTTCGGATGCTGCCGTGGTTCCGGCGCATGCAGGAGTCGGTGGACGTGGTCAATCGCATTCTGCGCGAACAGATCACCGGCATTCGGGTGGTGCGCGCCTTTGTGCGCGAGCCCCACGAGGAGGCGCGCTTCGACGACGCCAACACGACCTATACCGGCACGGCGCTCGCGGTCGGCCGGCTCTTTTCGATGGTCTTCCCGCTGGTCATGCTCGTCTTCAACGGGGCCAACGTGGCGGTGCTCTGGTTCGGCGCGCACCGCGTCGACAACGGTCAGATGGAGGTCGGCGCGCTCACGGCCTTCATGACCTATCTGATGCAGATCCTGATGTCGGTGATGTTCGGGGTGATGATGTCGATGATGATCCCCCGCGCGAGCGTCTCGGCGGGCCGCATCACCGAGGTCCTCGATGCCGTCCCGACGATCGTGGACCCGCCCGCGCCGATCCCGATCGACCCGGAGCCTGAGCTGGCTGCTGATGATGACGCGTCGGTCGATCCGGTGTCTGAGACGGGCGCGCCACCGCCGCCCATCGGCATGGAGTTCCGCGGCGTCAGCTTCAGCTACCCCGGTGCCGACCACCCCGTCCTGACCGGTGTCTCCTTCGTTGCCGAGCCGGGCCGGACGACCGCGGTCATCGGCTCGACCGGAGCCGGCAAGACCACGCTCGTCTCGCTGGTCGCCCGCCTCTACGACGTCACCGAGGGCGCGGTCCTCGTCGGCGGGCTCGACGTGCGCGATGTCGCCCAGGAGGATCTCTGGCGTCATCTCGGCCTGGTCCCGCAGAAGCCCTTCCTCTTCAGCGGCACCGTCGCGAGCAACCTGCGCTATGGGGATGCCGACGCAACTGACGAGCAACTCTGGGACGCGCTGCGCATCGCCCAAGCGGCGGACTTCGTCCGAGCCATGCCGGGCGGACTCGACGCGCCGATTGCCCAAGGCGGCACGAACGTCTCCGGCGGGCAGCGCCAGCGCCTCGCGATCGCCCGAGCACTCGTGCGGCGGCCCGCGATCTACCTCTTCGACGACTCCTTCTCGGCGCTCGACCTCGCCACCGACGCCCGCCTGCGCGCTGCGCTGCGCCCCGTCACCCACGATGCCGCGGTCATCGTTGTCGCGCAACGCGTTTCGACGATCATCGCGGCGGATCAGATCATCGTCTTAGAGGACGGGATGATCGTCGGGAGCGGGCAGCATACGGAATTGATCGAGACCTGCCCGACGTATGCCGAAATCGTGGCGTCCCAGGCCGTCATGGAGGACGCCGCATGAGCGACGTCATCAAGTCGGAGGAGGAGAAGGCCGCCGAAGCGCGGCGCGGCCCGGCAGGAGCCGCCCAGCGCAGCGGCCCGCCGCACATGCGGATGGGCCAGCCGGCCGAGAAGTCGAAGAACTTCGTGCCCTCGGCCAAGCGCCTCCTCGGTATCTTGCGCCCCCAGCGCACGCTCGTCTGGGCGGCCATGGCCTTCGCCGTCGTCTCGGTCTGCCTCTCGGCGGTCGGGCCCAAGATTCTCGGCCGCGCCACCGACCTGATCTTCGCCGGCCTCTTCGGGCGGCAGATCCCCGCGAACCTCACGGTCCAGCAGTTCGCGACCATGCTCCGAGCCCGGGGTGAGGACAAGGTCGCCACCATGGTCGAGGCGATGGATCACGTCATCCCGGGGCAGGGCGTCGATTTCGGCGCGGTGGCTCGGGTGCTCCTGCTTGCGCTCGGGTTCTATGCCGTCGCCAGCCTGCTCAGCTGGGCCCAGGCGCGGATCATCGTCGAGGTCGTCAACGGCAGCGTCTACCGGCTGCGGCGGCAGGTCGAGGAGAAACTCGGGCGACTTCCGTTGTCCTACTTCGACTCTCAGCCGCGCGGGGAGTTGCTCAGCCGGGTCACCAACGACATCGACAATATTGCCCAGAGCCTGCAACAGACCCTCAGCCAGCTGATCACCTCCCTGCTGACCGTCATCGCGATGCTGGCGATGATGGTCTGGGTCTCGCCCCTGCTCTCCTTGCTCGCGCTGGCGACGATCCCGCTGTCCATCGGCGTCACGGCCGTGATCGGCAAGCGCTCACAACGATATTTCGTCCAACAGTGGAAGAGCACCGGAGAGGTCAACTCGATCGTCGAAGAGACCTTCACCGGCCACGGCCTGGTCAAGGTCTTCGGCCGTCAGGACGAGGTCGGCGCCCGCTTCGCGGAGAAGAACGACGCGCTGCGCGACGCCGGCTTCGGCGCCCAGTTCGTCAGCGGCCTGATCATGCCGATGATGATGTTCGTCGGGAACCTCAACTATGTGGCGATCGCCGTCGTTGGCGGTGTCCGCGTCGCGAACGGCTCGATGAGCATCGGCGACGTCCAGGCCTTCATCCAATATTCGCGCCAGTTCACCCAGCCGCTGACGCAGGTGGCGTCGATGGCCAACCTGATGCAAAGCGGAGTCGCTTCTGCGGAGCGGGTTTTCGAGGTGCTCGATGCTCCCGAGCAGCAGCCGGACCCCGCCGATCCGGTCCGGGTGGACGACCCGCACGGCCGCGTCGCCTTCGAGGACGTCAGCTTCGCGTATGCCGCGGACCGCCCCCTCATCGAACACCTCGATCTCGTCGTCGAGCCGGGTCAAACGGTGGCAATCGTCGGTCCGACCGGCGCGGGCAAGACCACCCTGGTCAACCTCATCATGCGGTTCTACGAACTCGACGGCGGCCGGATCACCCTCGACGGCGTCGACATCACCGAGATGACGCGCGACAACCTGCGCAGCGAGATCGGGATGGTCTTGCAGGACACCTGGCTCTTCGCCGGCACCATCCGCGACAACATCGCCTATGGGAAGCCGGGGGCCACGGAAGAGGAGGTGCTCGCGGCCGCCCAAGCGACCTACGTCGATCGCTTCGTGCACTCGCTGCCGGACGGCTACGACACCCTGCTTGACTCCGAGGCGAGCAATATCAGCGCAGGGGAGAAGCAGTTGCTCACCATCGCGCGGGCGTTCATCTCCGACCCCGCGCTGCTGATCCTCGATGAGGCGACGTCATCGGTCGACACCCGCACCGAGTTGCTCGTCCAACACGCGATGGCCGCCTTGCGCACCGACCGGACCAGCTTCGTCATCGCCCACCGGCTCTCCACGATCCGCGACGCCGACCTGATACTGGTGATGGAGGACGGCCGGATCGTGGAGCAGGGCGGTCACGCCGACCTGCTGGCTGCCGGGGGACCTTTCGCCCGCCTGTATGCCGCACAGTTCGCCGGCGCCATGGCCGAGGCGGGCTAGCCTCGAGCCATGGCCGGCTGCCTTCCGCAACAATCGCGCCTGGACTGTCCGTGACGACTGCCGGTCAGGGCTCGCGGGCGCACCCGGCCTCTCGGCGACCGGGCATACTGGCCTTGGTCGCAGCGGGGGGCGCGGCCGGCACGCTGGCGCGCGCGCTGGTGGAGCAGGTCTTCCCCGCCCGGGCGGGGCAGTGGCCGTGGGCCACCTTCGGTATCAACGTCACCGGGGCCTTCCTTCTCGGGCTATTGCTGCAGACCCTCGCGCTCGGCGGCCCGGACACGGGGTGGCGCCGTTCGGCTCGCCTTGGCCTGGGGACGGGGGTGTTGGGTGGCTTCACGACCTATAGCACCTTCGCCGTCGAGACCATTCGGTCACCGGCTCTCCTCGCCATCACGTATGCCGTGGCGACCGTCCTTCTCGGCGGGCTCGCGGCGGCGGCCGGAATGCGGGTCGCGCAGCGGCGGGCTCGGCCAGGCGGGGTGGCCGCGGGATGAGTCTGCTGCTGGTGTGCGTGGCCGGCGGGCTGGGGGCCATTGCGCGGTTCACGGTCGAGGGGCTGATCTGTCGGCACCGGCGTGGCGCCCTACCGCTGGGCACCCTGGTGATCAACATCGGTGGCTCTTTCCTTCTCGGCTTGGTCACCGGACTGGCGGTGCGGCATGCGGGCTTCCCAGCGGCAGTGGAAAGCGCTGTGGGGACGGGGTTTTGCGGTGGATTCACGACCTTCAGCACCGCCTCGGTCGACGTGCTAAGCCTGTGGGAGGCCGACGGTCCGCGGCCGGGGATCACGTATGCCGTGCTCACCCTCGCCGGGTCCGTGCTCGGCGCCGCCTTGGGCTGGTGGGCCGGCTCGATCGGCTGATGGCGGGCGTGTTTTGCCGGGTGCTACCGACCGGCGCACAACAGGCCGAGCGCTCCAGACCTCTGCCCAAGGCCAGCCCCTGCACGGACCGGCGATGGCCGGCTGCCCGTGCCTGGGCCGGCCGAGCGTCAGCCGGCGAGCCAGGCTCCGAAGGCGTCGAAGGAATAGGGCCGGCCCAGGAAGGCGGCGACCAGGTCGGCCGCATCGCGCGAGCCGCCGGGGGCGAGCACGTGGTCCCGATAGCGGCCGGCAACCCGAGTGTCGAAAAGCGCGGCGGGGTCGAAAGCCGTGAAGAGATCCTTGGCGATGACCAGGCTCCACATATAGGTGTAGTAGCCCGAGCCATAGCCGTCCAGATGCCCGAAGGAGGCCTGGAAGTGGGTGTCCGGGAGGCGGGCATACGCGTCATACGTCCTCTGAAGCTCCGCGACGCGGGCTGTGTGATCGGCCGGCCGCTCGAGGTGGAGATAGTAGGACGTCGCCGCATAGAACATCTGGGTGCGGGCCTGCAGTCCCTTGCCGAACTCGTGCGCCTCCACCATCCGCGCCACCAGATCCGCCGGTATGGGCGTGCCCTCGCCATCGCGGGCAAAAGTCGCCAGCACTCCCGCGTCCCACGCCCATTGCTCCAGCAGCTGGGAGGGGGCTTCGACGAAGTCCCACTCGGTGGCCACGCCGCTGAATCGCACCCACTGCTGATCGCCGCTGAGCACGTGATGGATCAAGTGGCCGAACTCGTGGAAGAGGGTCACAACGTCCTGATGCTCCATCAACCCGCGCGAGAAATTGCAGACCAGCGCACCCTCGGGCAGGTTCCGACTCGAGACCCCCGAGACGAGATCAAATTGCGCAGCGTGCTTGAACTTCCCCTCTCGCGGATGGAGGTCGAGATAGATCCGGCCGATCGGCGCCTGGTCGCGCAGGACGTCGTAGGCGGTGACGTCGGGGTGCCAGACGGGCGCGTCGGGCCGCTCGGCATACGTGATCCCGAAGAGCCGGCCGGTCACATCGAGTAGCCCGGCCCGCACCGCGGCGAAGTCGAAGTAGCCGCGCACCGCCGCCGCATCCACGTCGAATCGTTCGCGCCGCACGAGCTCGAGGACGTAGGCGGAATCGGCGCTCGTGATCGACTCGATCGCGGCGTCATCGCGCTGGGCACGCTCGAGAAGCAGGGCGAGCTCGCGCTGGGCCGGAGCGTGTGCCAGGCCGGCGATCCGGTCGATGAACGCGCCGATGGCGCCGCCCGAGCCGATCATCTTGACTTCGGCGTCGTAGTCCGGCCAGTTCGGATAGTCCAGCAGCCCGGCCAGCTCGGCGCGCAGATCGAGGATCTCGTGCAGGACGGCGTCGTTCTGCGGCCACGCGCGGTTGTTGAAGGCGCTGACCAATTCCTGCCGCGCCGCCCGGTCGTGGGCGAAGGTGCGGAACGGAATGACGTCGGGATAGTCGGTGGTGATCGTCACCAGGCCCTCGGCGTCGACGGGATGCGCGTCGATGAAGTCCTGCGGCAGCCCGGCGAGCCGATCGGGGGCGACGCGGATCGATCGCACGTCATCGCGGATGGCGCGTCCGAAGTCCTGGCCGAGTTCGGTCAGCCGCTCGCTGATCGCGGCCAGCCGCGCCCGCGTGGCCTCGTCCCGGTCGACGCCGGCACGCCGGAAATCCCGAAGCGTATGCCGCAGCACCCGCTCTGCGTCGGCGTCCAGGCCGTGGGTGTCGAGCGCGGCGAGCACGTCGAAGAGCTCGCGATCGAGCGCCCGGCCGGTCAGGAAGCGTTCTATCTCGACGGTGCCGTCCTCCGCAGCCGTCCGGACACCAAGGTCTGGGTGGACCTGCGCGAACAGGCCCGCGGCACCACTGGCGTGCGCGATGGCGATGTCGCCGTCATTCCATAGAGCGAGAGTCTCGGCCGTCGTGCGCGGTGTGCCGTCCTTGAGGCGCTCGACGATCAAGCGCGCGGTCGCCAGGCTGGCGCCGACGCGCTCACGGACATACGGCTCCCACGCGGCCGGGTCGGCGGGCAGGGACTCAGGCTCGATAGACACGCCCGCAACCGTAACCCGAGCGCGCGCTCAACCCCTGTCCCTAAACTCTGCTAGCAGCGTTTAGGTCACCTCCAGCACGGTAGACCCTGCTGCAGGACGCCTAACCTGTGCTGGGTGGGGTCGCAGGGGGCCGGTTGGGTTTCATGCCTGGCCGCCCGAGGGTCAGCCAGACCAGCACCACCCACACCGCGAGCGCGGCCAGGGGCGCCACGTCGCGGCGCCACATCAGCGTCAACTCCTCGACGCGCGCGCTCATCCCAACCACCCGTCCAGGGACGTATGCCAGCGCGACCACCACCCCGCGCGCGATCCACGCGCGCGTCAGCACCGCCACGCCCCCAGCCGCGCCTTGCGAGCCGAGCGCGGCCGCGCCGGCCAGGAAGCCGGGCAGCAACGCCCAGACCAGTTGGTCGTACCACGGCAAGACATAGGGAGCCCCAACCGCATAGGCGAACGACAGGGCCAGGGCGATGGATACCGCAGAGCCAGCGCCCACTGCGCGTGTCGACGCGGTCGCACCGCTGCCGACCGGGCCGGCGCCTGGCGCACCGGCGTTGTCGGACCGCGCCCGGTCCAGCACCTGCCAGCACAACCCCGCGAGCACCACGCAGACCACCCCCGCGACCGCGAAGACCACGGACCGCCAGGTCGCATCGGCCAGGTGCCCGCCACCCCATTCATAGACCTTGCGCCAGGGCGTCGCCAGCGAGATCGAGCGCCGCGCCCGCCCCAGTTGGTCGTAGGCATGCGGGCCCGCCCACCATTGCAGGGGGGCAATCACGACGAGCAGGCCCACGGCGGCGGCGACGTAGCGCCCCATGGCGATCCTGCCCCAGAGGTCCCCTGCGACGACCGCGCCACGACCGCGAGGCCCCCCGGGCGCTCGTGCCGCGAGGACCCTGCGCTCGGAGCGGGCGTCGCGAAGCCATCCCATCCCTAGAGCGACGAGGACCACACCGGCGGTCACCTTGATCCCGATCGCCAGCCCCGCAGCCATACCGGCCGCGACCGCAGGGCGCCACCCCGCCCGGCGACCAGCCAACAGAGCCGCCACCATCAGGGGAGTGGCGAGCGTGTCGACATGGGCCCCCAGCACCCCGGTCCCGACCACCAGCGGATTTAGCGTCCACAGCACGTCGACGTGCCCGTGCGCGCCGGGGAACAGGCGCCTCAGCAGCCACCGAGTCGACAGCCAGGCCACCACGATCAGCCACTGCCACACCCAGACGACCTGCCGCAGGTTGTCGCCGCCGATCCACGCCGCCAGGACCTGCCCGAGCGTCGCCAACGGCCCATAGATGCTCGGCGTCGTCTGCCAGGGCGGCTGCACCGCGCTGGTCACCGGATCGTGCCCGCCCGCCCACGCGATCGGCGACTCCGTCCACGGATCGCCCCCGTGCAGCGCGATCCGCCCATAGGCTGCGTAATTCGTATGATCGGCCGACCCGACCGGCATCGACACCAACGCCGCCGCGGCCACCACCATCACGAGTGCCGTGGGTACGGCGCGCGGCGCCCGTAGCCCGAGCCACAGACCCACCCCGCCCAGCACGTATGCCGTGCCCACCAGCGCCGCCGTCGCCCCCGATCCGAGGGCCCACGGCAGTGCTCCCGGCGCCCAGCCGCGCTGCCCCAGCCCCACTTTGGCGGCGCTGTCGCCGAGCAGTCCGGCCAGGATGAGTCCGGCGAGCGATAGGCCCGTCAGGCCGGGCTGAACCCACCGGCTGCGCCGCGCATCGGCTGCGGGCTGGAAAGGCGCCGGCATGACCGGCTAGTCGCCTCGGCAGGCCGCGCGCTGGTCGTCCCCGCTGCCGCCCTGGTTGTCGCCGCCGGCATCGTGCTCGGCGCCTCCGGCCGCATCG
>NZ_DAOQZV010000109.1:0-6525 GCF_035343835.1 Nostocoides sp.
CGCGATCGCGGACGCGCTGGCCGCGGGCTTCGCCGATGCGACCCGCCTGGCCATCCTCGTCTCGGCCGCGTTCCTGGTCGCCGGCTTGCTCGGCGCCTGGCAGGTGCACCGCCGCGCCCACCGGTCCACCGGCGTCCTCGTCCCGGCGGCGTAGCCTCGGGTGGGTGAGTCAGGACGTGGCCGGTGAACGCACCATCGCCGTATTGCGCAATCTGACGGCCCTGCAGCACACACTCTTCGTCACCCTCGTCGCCATCGGCGTGGCCCGCGCCTGGCCCACTGCGAACCGCGTCACGCTCGTCGTCGCCATCACTGTTCTGACCTGCTGGTATGCCGTCGGCGCGCGCCGCGCCGAGCATCGCCCGGCCGCGTCGTCCAGCGAGCCCGGGGCGGCGGGTCCGGCCCGCGCGGCGATCGGGTGGCTGCTGATCCTGGCGGTGCTCTGGATCGCCTGCGTCGCGGTGTCGCCGCACCTGATCTGGGTGGGCTTTGCGCTCTGGTTGCTGGCCGCGCACCTCCTGCCCTTGGCCGGTGCCGCGGTCTTCGCCGCGGGCGTGCTTGCCGTCGTGATCGGCGCGCCCGTACTCGCGGGCCAGGGCTGGTCGGTCGGAGGTGTCGTCGGTCCCACGGTCGGCGCCCTCTTTGCGCTCGCGCTCTCACGGGGGCAGGTGCTGCTGGCACGCGAGTCCATCGAGCGCGCGCGACTGGTGCGCTCGCTCGTCCGGGCCCAGGACGAGTCGTCCGCTCTGCAGGAGCAGTTGGCGGCCGCCCAGCGCGATGCGGGTGCGCAGGCCGAGCGGACCCGGCTCTCCCGCGAGATCCACGACACGCTCGCTCAGGGTTTCTCCTCCATCCTGCTGCTCGCGCGGGGGGCGTCGGTCGCCGGCGACGAGGTGCACCTGCGGCACCTGCTGGACCGGATCGAGGAGACAGCGGCCGGCAACCTGGCGGAAGCGCGCCGCGTCGTGGGCGCGCTCGCGCCGGAATCCTTGCAGGACAACGGCCTTGCGGCCGCCCTGCGGCGGATCGTCGCCGACCTCGCGGCCGACACCGGCATCGACACCGACGTCCGGGTCGACCCCGACCTGCCGCTGCTCGACACTGGCGAAGAGGTCGTGCTTCTGCGTAGCGCCCAGGGGGCGTTGGCGAACGTCCGCACTCATGCCCGGGCCGCGCGGGTCGTTGTCTCGCTCACCGGTGCCGGCGATCAGGTCCGGCTCGATGTCGTCGACGACGGTGTCGGTTTCGACCCCGGGCAACTCGCGGCGGAGGCTTCCGCGTCGGCCGGCGCGGCGTTCGGCGACCGGCCTGGGGCCGCGCGGTTGGACTACGCGCGGGGCGGCTACGGGCTGGCGTCCACGACCGCGCGGCTGCGCGAGCTGGGTGGCGGATTGACGATCGAATCGGCACCCGGCGACGGGACGGCGGTATCGGCATACCTGCCGGTGCGGCGCGCCCAACCGGAGGTCGCGCGGTGACGCGGGTGCTGGTCGTCGACGATCATCCGATCGTGCGCTCGGGGCTGCGGACGCTGCTCGACGGGCAACCGGGCATCGACGTGGTCGGTGAGGCCGCAGACGGGGCGACGGCCCTGGAACTCGCCGGTGCGCTCGCCCCCGACGTTGTGCTGTGCGATTTGCGCCTGGGCGACGGGATGGACGGCGTCGGGGTCGCCCGTGCCCTGCAGCATCCCGGCGGGCCGGCCGTGGTCATCTTGACGACCTACGACCACGACAGCGACATCGTGCGCGCGATCGAGGCCGGGGCCGCGGGCTATCTGCTCAAGGACGCCGCGCCGGCACAGATCGTCCGGGCCGTCGAACTGGCAGCCGCGGGCGAGACCGTCCTATCAGCGGCGCAGGAGGCGCGGGTCGTCGCCACCCAGCGCAGCGCCCCTCGGGCCCTGAGCGAGCGCGAACTGGACGTGCTCCAGTTGATCGCCCTCGGCTTGACCAACCGGGAGGTCGCGCGCCGCCTTTTTGTCAGCGAGGCGACGGTCAAGACCCACCTGGCCCATGTCTACGACAAGCTCGGCGCTCCCAGCCGGACCGCGGCGGTCGCCGTCGCCCGCGAGCACGGCCTGCTCTGAGCGCCGCGCCCCCCCACACAAACCCCGTCGAGTGGCCGGTTCAGGGGCGTCGAGTGGCCACTCGACAGGGGGCTGAACGGGCCACTCGACAGGGCTGAACCGGCCACTCGACGTGAGGGGAAAATGCCTGGCGCCCGCGGTCACGCCTGGCCGGGGTAGGAGCCGAAGCTCCACTGGTTGCCCTCGGCGTCGCGCACGGTGCACGTGCGGCCGCCGTAGTCGGGGTCCATGGGTGCCTGAACGCTGGTGCCGCCGGCAGCGAGCGCGCGGTCATAGACGGCGTCGACCTCCTCGTCGGTCTCGACGACGCAGTAGCAGGAAGAGGTGCCGGGGAGCTCCAGGTGCTCATCGTCCGCGGTGCGGCGCCCCGCGGAGCCGAACATGATCCCGCCCCGGTCCCCCCAGGCGTATTCGGCGTGGTCGACGACTCCCGGTGCGCTGGTCATGAGGGCTCGCCGGGTGAAGCCGACGGCCTCGAGAAAGGCGACCGCTGCGTCGGCGTCGCGAAAGGTCAGGGTGTGGAAGAGCGTTGTCGTCATAACTCAACCCTGCCCGGTCGGATGCGGGGATTCTTGAACAAATCGGAAGTCCGCGGTGTCCGTCGGGGGATGGCCGGTCAGCGCACGCCAGTCGCGAGTCAGGTGTGACTGATCGGCATAACCCGCCTCGGTGGCGACGTCGGACAGTCGGATTCCCCTGCGGCGCAAAGCATCGGCGTGTTCGAAGCGACGCAAGCGGGCGACCCGCTTGGGGCTCAGCCCGAACTCGGCACGGAAGCAACTGCCGAGGTGACGCTCACTCATGCCGACCCGCCCGGCCAACTCGCGCACTCCCAGTCGTCCGCGACTGGCCCGCAGCAACTGCCAGGCCCGGCCGACCTCGGACCGCGGCCCGTGCCCGCCTGGCTGTGCCAGTGCGCTCAACAAGGCGGCATCGAGGGCATCGAAGCGCGCCGCCCAGGTCGGTGCGGCCGCCAACCGCTCGACATCGTCGGCCCGCAGGCCCAGCGGGAGCTCGCCGTGTTCGACGAGGCTGAAGGCACCGAGCCCACCCATGGGCAGCCCCAGCAGACGACGCACGCCGGCAGGGCTGAGCGCCAGTTGGATGCCGTGCAGCCGCCCGTGCGCATGCACGAGTGCCGGCGCATCGTGGAGGCCCGACGCCAGCGCCCAGAAGATGTCCGATCGGCGCGGCGTCGCGAGCCAGCCGACATCCAGCGGCTCGCCGAAGGCGAGGATCACGGTCGCCGTCGTGGACGGTATGCCGTGGTGAACGGCGCCCTCCGGCACCGACTCGTCATACCCGTCGTAGGCGCGCACCAGCCCGCGAAGGGCGGGATGCGGGGCGCGCTGCGGCATACGGCCAGGGTAGGGCGATGCGGGCGAGCACGGGCCGCGTCGGGCGAGGCCGCGCACGCTCGCTGCCCCCTGCGTACGGTGGAGGCCCACGACCGAAGGGGGACCCGTGACCAAGGCATCCACACCCGCCGAGCCCGATCGCGAGATCCTGCGCCGAGCCCTCGCCGGCGCGCGCCGCCATATCCTCGCCCAACTCGACGGCCTCGACGACGAGCAGTTGCGACGGCCGGTGCTGCCGTCCGGCTGGAGTTGCCTGGGCCTGGTCCGGCACCTGACGCTGTCGGACGAGCGCTACTGGTTCGAGAGCATTGCGAGCGGAGGTGGACTGGATTTCTGGCCGGACGGCGAGAACGCCGACTGGGTCGTCGGACCTGAGGAGGCTGCGGCAGACGTGATCGCGGCCTATCGCGCGGCCTGCGCCGCGTCCGATGCGTTCATCGCCGCCACCGCGCTGGACACACCGCCCGCTCGGCCCGAGTCCTGGTGGGAGCAGGCGGGGCTGGCCTTTCCCGACCTGCGGGCCGTGATCGTGCACGTGATCGCCGAGACCGCGACCCACGCCGGCCACCTCGACGCCGTCCGCGAGCTGATCGACGGACGTCAGTACATCGCCTTGTAGAGCTCACCCCGCCGCGTAGGCGCGGACCTGGCCGAGCACGTCAGCCATCAGCCGCTGCACGGCGATCGTGTCGTCCAGCGGCATGACCGGACTCTCCGTGCGGCCGGCCGCCAGGCACTCGCCGACGTGCGCGATCTCGTACTGATAGCCACCGGGAAAGGTCAGGTGCTCGGGCGTCTTGCCGCGCCACACGGTCAATGACGGGGAGCGGTGGAAGCGCGGGTGGACGTCGATCCACCCCTGAGTCCCGAGCAGCATCATCCGCCCCGGCCCGTATGCCGTGAACCCGCCCGACAGCGTCGCCGACCGGCCGTCGCGGTAGCCGAGGAGGACGCCGAACTCGCCCTCGACGCCGGTCGGGAAACTCCCGCCGACGGCGTGGACGACATCGGGTGTGCCGAGGAAATGCTGGGCGAAGGAAAGCACATAGACCCCGAGGTCGAGCACCGCACCACCGCCCAGCGCCGGGTCGAAGAGCCGGTCGTCGGGGTCGAAAGGCCGGAAGGCGGTCAGGTCGCCCTGGACCCCGCGTAGCTCGCCGATTTCGCCGTCGGCGATGATCCGGCGGGCGTGCGCGATCGCCGGGTTGAAGCGCGTCCACATCGCCTCCATCGCGAAAACTCCTGCGGCGCGTGCGGATTCGACAACGCGCTCGGTGTCGGCGAGGGTCGCGGTGAAGGCCTTCTCGACGAGTATCGGCTTGCCGGCCGCGATCGCCGCGAGCGCGATCTCCGTATGCTGCGGGTGCGGCGTCGCGATATAGATCGCGTCGATCTCGGGGTCGGTGACAAGTGCGTCGTAGGACCCGTGGGCGCGCGGTATGCCGTGCTCGGCGGCGAACGCCTGGGCACGATCCAACGAGCGGGACCCCACGGCGACCACCTCGCCCTGGGGCACCTCGGCGAAAGCCTCGGTCATGACGGCCGCCATCCGGCCCGGCCCGGCGATACCCCAGCGCACAGTGGTCACGTCACCAACCCTAGAGTCGAGGCCAGCCCGGACGGCGGGCGGAAGCGGACGATCCCAGCCGGGGCGGCACACGGCATACGTCCTGATCAGTTGTCGGCGGATGCGGCGTGATCGGTCCAGCCGGTGGTGTCGGGGCCGCTGGCGAGATCCTTCTTGAAGCGGATCATGTTGCCGGCCGGGTCGCGGAAGGCGCAGTCGCGTACGCCATAGAACTGATCGGCCGGCTCCTGGAGCACCTCCGCGCCGCTCGCGGCGACGCGCTCGAAGACTCCGTCCACGTCGTCGGTGCCGAAGATCAGGGCGCCGAGCATGCCCTTGGCGAGCAGGTCCGCCATCGCGGCCTGGTCGGCCTCGCTCATGCCGGGGTAGATGCCGGTGTTCTGCAGGACGATCTCGAGCTCCGGCTGGGTCGGCGTTTTCAGGGTGCACCAGCGAAAGCCGCCATTGCTGACGTCGGTGGCGACGGTGAAGCCGAGGGTGTCTCGGTAGAAGGCCAGGGACTTTTCGTGGTCATCGGTGAAGACGAAGACGTTGGCGACGGACAGGGTGCTGACTGCGGTTGGTGTGGGCATGACAACGACATTAGGGCCGCTCCGTCAGGCGCGCTTCTCCGAAAGTGATCGCTTCGGCGTGACCCGGACGGGGCGGGTGATCTGCTTGGCGATACACCCCGGTATGCCGCGCAGCTCCTCGTGCGAGCGCGCGCGATAGGCGCTCGGTGTCTCGCCCATCAACTCGGTGAACCGCGCGCTGAACGAGCCGAGCGAGGTGCAGCCGACGGCCATGCAGACGTCCGTCACGCTGTGATCGGTGTTGCGCAACAGCGCCGCTGCGCGTTCGACCCGGCGCGTCATCAGGTGAGCATGCGGCGTCTCGCCGAAGGCCTCCTTGAAGCTGCGCTGGAAGTGCCCGACCGACATCAGGGCATCCCGGGCCAGGGCGGGGACATCCAGCGGCTCGGCGAACGCGCGATCCATCCGGTCGCGGGCCTGCCGCAGCCGGATCAGATCGTCGCGCTCCATGCCCGACAGGGTAGGCGGCGACGCCCACACCCGGGCGACTGCGGTGCGATAGTCGAGAGATGACCGATGTCGAGGCCCGCCCCTGGATCGCGGTCGATGCCGCCGGTTGCGGCGTCGACGATCTCTCCTTCTGCGGCGCGGTCGGCGTCACCGTCGCGGCGCAGACACCGTGGGACGAGGTCGTCGCGGCGAGCGTGGCGCAGGGGTGGGTCGGGCTGGAGTGGCTCTCCGGTCTCCCCGGCACTGTCGAGGCGGCGGTGGTCGGCAACCACACGGCATACGGGCACTGGGTGGGGGAGTCGGTTGCCCTCGTGCGCACGCGGATGGTTGCCACCGGCCGTCAACGGACGTATGCCGCGGCCGACTGCGCGTTCGAACCGCACCGTTCGCGCTTCCTCGCCGACCCCGCGGCTCACGTCCTTCTCGACGTGAACTTCCTGCTGCGCCAAGGCGATCTGAGCGACCCGG
>NZ_DAOQZV010000109.1:6625-10166 GCF_035343835.1 Nostocoides sp.
AAGCCAGGGGCAGGGTCAGGGGGTGATCTCGCGGACCTGGCCGGCGTCGACCTCCCAGCGGCGGGTCAAGCGGACGGTGGCCAACATCCGGCGATCGTGGGTGACCAGCAGGACGGTGCCGTCGAAGGCGTCGATCGCCTGCTCCAACTGCTCGATGGCCGGCAGGTCGAGATGGTTGGTCGGCTCGTCCAGGACGAGCAGGTTGACGCCGCGGGCCTGCAGCAGGGCCAGCGCGGCCCGGGTCCGCTCGCCCGGTGAGAGCGAGTTCGCCTGGCGCGCAATGTGATCGGCTCGCAGCCCGAACTTCGCCAGGAGGGTGCGTACGTCGGCGTGCGACCAGTCCGGCATCTCCTCCTCGAAGGCCCGCACGAGGGTCAGCTCCGACTCGAAGCTCGCCCGGGCCTGGTCGACCTCGCCGACGACGACCGACGACCGCAAGCCAGCACTCCCGGTCGCCGGCGCGATGCGGCCGAGCAGCAGCCCAAGCAGGGTGGTCTTGCCCGACCCATTGGGGCCGGTGATCGCGACCCGGTCACCAAGATCGAGCTGGACATCGACCGGGCCGAGACGGAAGGCACCCCGCTCGACGACGGCACCGGAGGCGACCGCGACGATATCGCCGGACCGGCCGGCCGAGGCGATCGTGAACTGTAGCTCCCACTCCTTGCGCGGCTCTTCCACGACCTCCAGGCGCTCGATCATCCGCTCGGTCTGGCGCGCCTTCGCGGCCTGCTTCTCCGAGGTCGCGACAGCGTGGGCACGGATGAACTTGTCCCGCTCAGATCCAGACTTCTTCTTGCGCAACGCATTTCGCGTGCCCTTGTCCATCCAGGCGCGCTGCCGTCGGGCGCGGTCCGCAAGTGCGGCCCGACGTGCCGAATACTCCTCGAAACTCTCCCGAGCCCGGCGCCGGGCGATCGAACGCTCCTGGAGATAGGCGTCATACGTCCCGCCATAGGTCGCGACGGTCAGCAGCGACCGGTCGATCTCGACCACGGCGGTGACGGTCCGCGAGAGAAACTCCCGGTCATGGCTGACCACGACACAGGGGGCATCCAGCCCGGCGACGAAGTCCTCGAGCAGGTCCAGGCCGGCGGCGTCGAGGTCGTTGGTCGGCTCGTCCAGGAAGTAGGCGTCATACCGCGAGAGCAGCAGGCCGGCCAGCGAGACGCGCGCAGCCTGCCCGCCGGAGAGCGTGTCGGCGGCGCGGTCGAGATCGATCGCGAGCCCGAGCTGCGCGGCGACGATCTCCAGGCGCTCGTCCAGGTCACCGCCGCCGAGGGCGAGCCAGGTTTCCAACGCGTCGGCATAGGCATTGTCAGCGCCCGCCGACCCCGAAGCCAGCGCGTCGGCCGCAGCCTCCATGGCGGTGCTCGCGGGCCCGACGCCGGTGCGGCGCAACAGTTGCGCTCGGATGGTCTCGCCGGTGCGGGCGTCGGGCACCTGCGTCAACAGCCCGAGGCGCGCGTGCCGAGGAGAGCGGCTGACGGTGCCGCGGTCCGGCGCGCGAACCCCCGCGAGGATGCGCAGCAGGGTCGACTTTCCGGCGCCATTGGGCCCGACCAACCCGATGACATCCCCGGGGGCGACGATCAGGTCGAGCCCGGAGAAAAGCTCCCGGTCACCGAAGGATGCGCCCACCCCGCGGGCTTGGATCGTCGCGCTCACGCTCGGCAGTCTCGCACTCCGCGAGCCCGGGCTCACCTGTGTTTCGGCGGGACGCGGCCTAGGCGGCGCGATGCCGGGCATTCGCGCCGCCCAGGCTCGGATCAGCCGGCGACCGGGAGGGTGGCCACGCACACCTCGCCGGTGCGCAGGTCGATGGCGGACGCGCCGACATTGTCGGTGCCACTCTGGTCGGCCGTGCCTCGGCTGACCGCGACATCGCCCGCGGTGTTCGAAACGCGCACCCCGGCATACACGCCGGTGAGGTTGTCGGCGACCCCGACGGCCCACGGGTGGTAGGCGCCGGACCCGTCCACGCTGACCGTGATGGCGATGGAGCCGCCCGAGGCGCTCGCGGTCAGCGAGATCGTGGATCCCTTGGTGCACGTCGCGACCACGGGGACCTCGATAGCGGTGGCGGATGCGGCGGGGGCATAGGCAAGGGCGGCGGTGAGGGCGCCGGCGAAGGTGATGGCGGTGGCGGAACGACGGGCGGTCATCAGGATGCCTTTCACTAACAATGGGTTGCTGGGCATGGTCTTTCCTATGCCCGATGAGCTACCCGCGGGAACGCGCAGCGGCTACGGAGACCGGTCGCCGGCCGGGGGAGCCGTGCGCACGGCATACGGAAGTCCGACCCATTCGCGTATGACGGTTGCGCACCTTTTACCCCGCGTCACCCGCCGCTCCGGGCGCCGCCGGGGGGTAGCGTCGCAGGATGGTCCAGATCACGCCCAACCTGTGGTTCGACGACAATGCGGAACAGGCGGCGCAGTTCTATGTCGCGATCTTCCCGGGCTCGCGCATCACGAATATTGCCCGCTACACCGCGGCCGGCCCAGGGCCCGAAGGCCAAGCGGTGACGGTCGATTTCGAACTCGACGGCCAGCGCTTCACCGGCATCAACGGCGGGCCGATGTTCACCTTCAGCGAGGCCGTCTCCTTCGCCCTACCGTGCGCCGACCAGGCCGAGTCCGACCGCTATTGGGAGGCGCTGCTGGCCGATGGTGGACAGCCGTCCCAGTGCGGCTGGCTCAAGGACAAGTTCGGGCTCTCCTGGCAGGTCTACCCACGCGCGCTGGGCGACTACACCGCGGACCCCGACCCAGAACGCGCGGCGCGGGCGACCGCGGCCATGCTGCAGATGAGCCGGATCGACCTGGCTGCCGTCGCGGCCGCGGCCGACGGACTCCCGCAGGAGCACTCGTGACCGGGGCCGCCGCGTGCATTCTGGTGGGCACCACCAAGGGTGCCTTCCTGCTGGACGGGGACGCCGACCGCGCGACCTGGCGCGTGCGCGGGCCGTTCTGCGACGGCTGGCCGATCAACCACATCGTCGGCGATCCCGCGACCGGCACGATCTGGGCCGGCGGTGGGGGCGACTGGACCGGTGCGGGGGTCTGGCGCTCGGCCGACGACGGAGCAACCTGGGACGTATGCCGACTCACGTCCGGTCAACTCGACGAGTGGGCTGCCGGCGACCCCGCTTTCGCCGAGCAGATCGGCTGGTCCGAGGACGCGCTGCCCTTTGGGACGCGGTTCAGCCAGATCTGGTCCTTGGCGCGCGTCGGCGAGCGGGTCTTTGCCGGCACCAAGCCGGCCGTCCTGCTGGTCAGCGATGACGACGGGCGCAGTTGGTCGGAGGTCAAGGGACTAAGCGATCACCCCTCGCGCCCGGACTGGGCGCCGGGGGCGGCGGGGCTGGTGCTGCACACGATCACCAGCGACCCCGTCGACCCGGACCGGATCTGGATCGGCATCTCCTCCGCGGGCGTCTTCGCCTCGACGGACGGGGGTGTGACGTGGGAGCGGCGCAACGATCTGGCCGACCCCACGGCATACGGCGATCCGGGGCACCCGGCGGCGCCGAGCGGTG
>NZ_DAOQZV010000110.1:0-10006 GCF_035343835.1 Nostocoides sp.
GCCGCCAAGTCGGGCGCAGCGGGAGCCGCCAAGTCGAGCGCGGCGGATCCAGGACCGGCCCAGGCCGGCGCGTCGGGCTTGAGCGCGACACTGAGGGCGGCGACATACCGGCGCATCGCGTTGCTCGCCGGTGACCAGCCGCAGCTGACCGCCGACGCGCTGGGCGCGCTCCATAGAGGGCTGGATACCACTGGGGTCGATGCCGCCGTGCTCGCCGATGCGACCGGCCAGTGGCAGTACCTCTGCGCCCTGTGGGACGCCGAGTCTCTCCGCACCGCACTGATGCATGCCGGGTCGTCCATGCGCTCTCTCTATGCGGCCGTCCGTGTGAGCACCGTCCCCGACACCTGGGGGGCGAGCCGCGATATCGACACTCCCGCGGATCTGCAGCGCGCGCGCGACGATCTCGGCCGCGGGGCGTAACGCACAATGGCCACCATGGCGTGGCTGCGCAAGGACCCTCCCGGGCCAGCATCGACGGGCGCTCCCCGCGACCGCGCCCTGGCAGCTCTCGCCGCGCCTCTCGCTCCGCTCGTCGAGCCGATGACCGTGGTCCGATCGGGCGGATGGGCGGCGCCGCTCGGCGACGGGTTCACGGCGCTCCTGACCTGACCGCGCTCAAATGCCGCTCCTACGACCTGACGTATGCCGTGTGCTGCGCCTGGGTGCCCGTCGCCACCGGCTCCGCCCGCTGGCCCCGGACGCTAAAACAGGCCCAGCGGCACCTGTGGGTGGACCACTTCACGATCGACGCACCCGAGCGGCCCCCGATCATCACCATCGACGGCGATCGCGTCCTGCGCCGAACTGCCGAACGCACCGCGCGCCACGTGCTCGCCAACGCCCCCGCCTGGTGGGCGACAGTGTCGACCCCCACGGGTGTCCTCGCCGATGCCCAACGCTAGGCGCGGATCGGCGTCGACGTGCACGATCCGCCGGCCCGCGTGGTCGCGTCCTACACCCTTGCCCGCCTGGGCCGGCCCGAAGAGGCGCGGGCTGCGCTGGCCGAGGCCGTGCTGCCGCCGGACCGCGCGCAACACCTCGCCCGACTCGACGACCTACTCGCCCAACAATGACCGCCGGCCGCACGTTCCCCGCTGGGTCGTCGTCAGGCTGATCGCGTCAGATGCCGTGGCTTCGAGCGCCGAAGCGGGCGCGCGCAGAGCGTGGGACCCTCGCTCCTTCGGCCCACGCACAGCGTGAGACCCAGCTCCCCTACTTCGCGGGGACCCCTGTCCGTCCGTGGTTTCGTCCCACGGCCCAGCAGGTGAGTCGAAGCGGGCGCGCGACCGCCCGCCTCGGCACGACCAACTCAGGCGTAACCGGCCGGCTCAGTCGCGCAGGCGCCCGGCACCGGCATACACATTGAGGCCGTCGTCACGCGCGAAGGCGATGAGGGTCATACCGAGCGAGTCGGCGGCCGCGACCGCGAGCGAGGACGGCGCCGACACGGCGATCACGACCGGGATGCCGGCCATCGCCGCCTTCTGAACGATCTCGTAGGACGCCCGCGAACTGACCGCGAGCACCCCGCCGAGCGGCGGCTCGCGACCCGCGCGGACGACCGCGCCGATCGCCTTATCGACGGCGTTGTGCCGGCCGATGTCCTCGGCGTGGGCGCGCAGTTCACCGCCGGCCTCGAAGACCGCGGCCGCGTGGGCACCGCCCGTGCTTCGGAAAACTCCCTGTCCCGCACCGAGTTTCGCGACGTATGCCGGCACATCAGCAGCCGCGAGCGTCACCGGAAGCCCGGCCAGGGACTGCGGAAGCTTGGCCGTGAGGGCCTCAATGCTCGCGCTCCCGCAGACACCGCAGGCGCTCGTCGTCGGGGCGATTCGTCCGGCTGCCAGCAGCCGTGCCCGGTCCGCCCGTGCCAGGTCGACCTCGAGGACGTTGTAGGTGTTCTGGGCCGTGCCGTCGGGCCCATCGCTGACCGAACCGGCGCAATAGCGTGCCCCGGCGATATCGGATGCGGAGCGGATGACTCCCTCGGCCACCAGGTAGCCGTGGATCAGGTCGATGTCGGCCCCCGGCGTGCGCATGGTCACGGTGAGAACTTCGCCGTCGACGCGGATCTCCAGGGGCTCCTCGACCACGACGGTGTCCGGCCGCGAGGCCGGCGGTGCCGACGCGGCATACCGGAGCTTGACGACAGGGACGCGGGTGGTCACCCGGCCCATGGCAACCCCGCGACCGTCATCGGGTGATCACCAGGGGCCGTAGGGACCGATCGAGCCGCGGCGACCGGTGACCTGGTCGAGCGCCGGGCGCACGTCCGCAAGATAGACCGCACCGGCCACGACGGCCAGCAGGCCGAAGATCGACAGCGGGCTGAAAATCACCACGAAGCCCACCGCAGCCGCCACGGCGAGCACGATCGACCAGAACTGCTTGGTGCGCTTGCTGGCGGCGACGAAGGCGTCGGGGCGCCGACGCAGACAGTCGACAAGCGCGTAGACCTCGACTCCGAAGGCCCCCACCCCGAGGATCAGCAGCACCCACGTCTGAACGGCGAAAAACATGAGCACAGCCTAAACGCGCGGCCTGTGCGCCGGCTGTGCCTGCGCGAAAACCCACGCCGACCTGGAGCGATCCCGCGTCCCAGGCACCGCATGGACACGCGCGGCCACTGGCAACATTCTCGCGGCTCCCCCGGGCTCCCAGCGCCGGCCGGCGACGGCACGTGGCCCAGATCACGCATACGTCAGTTTGCATTTTGCTAACTGCAGCAAGCACAATAGATGACATGAACCGCAACCCGCTCGGCGACCTGGGCCAAGGCCTCGGTGACTACCTGCGTGAGCAGCGTCAAGCCGCGCGGCTGTCGGTCCGCCAGCTCTCGGAGCTCGCCGGCGTCTCCAACCCCTACCTTTCGCAAATCGAACGGGGCCTGAAGAAGCCGAGCGCCGAGATCCTCAACCAGCTGGCCAAGGGTCTGCAGGTGTCGGCGGAGTCGCTGTATGTGAAGGCGGGCCTGCTCGACCAGCAGGACGCCGACGCGCCGGCCGGACCGGACACCCGGTCGGTCATCAAGGCCGACGTGCGGTTGACCAGTCGCCAGAAGTCCACCCTGCTGGACATCTACGACAGCTTCGTCGGCCACTCGGCCGCGGCCCCGGCCGAGCAGCCGACGAAGCCCTCCCCGATCCGCAAGACCACCACGACCACGACTGCCGACCCCGCGCCGGCGGCCGGAACCAACTGACCGGCTGACGCCGGCATACGTCGAAGAAGGAGAGCCACCATGGCCACCACCAAGAAGAGCACCAGCAAGAAGTTCGACCTGCAGCGTGTTGCCGCCGAGGCGACCACCCCGGTCTACGCCTACATCGGCGCCACCGACCTGGCGATCGAGAAGGTCCGCGAGGCGGGCATGAAGGCCGGCGAGTCCGCCAAGACCCGCCCCGACGTGACCGCGCTGCTCGCCGACGTCCAGGAGGCCGCGGCCAAGTTCGTCGCCCAGGCCCAGGAAGCCGTCACCGAGGCGCCGACCCGCGCTCGCGAGCTGGCCGAGAGCCTGCAGGAGTCCTACGAGGACCTCGCCACCCGCGGCGAGAAGCTCGTCGACCGCATCCGCAACCAGAAGGCCACCAAGGACCTCGTCGACCAGGCCAAGTCCACCGTCGCGATGACCGAGGGTGTCGTCACCACCGCCAAGAAGGCCGTCGCCGATGTCGAGGCGTCCGCCAAGGCCACCCTGACGACCGGCCGCAAGGAGGCCGTCAAGCTCGCCGAGTCCATGACCGCGGACGCCGTCGAGACCGCCGCGGAGGCCAAGGAAGCTGCGAAGCGCACCCGCACGGCCGCCAAGCGGGCCACCACGACCACCAAGAACCGCGCCGCCACCACCAAGTCCGCCACCAAGTCGGCCAGCACCAGCGCGCGCAAGACCGCGACCGCAACCCGCAAGGCCGCCGCGGCCGCTGCCGAGAAGGTCGGCGACTGATCTGACGATGACTTCGCGTGAGCGAAGCTGATCGGCCCTGACGCGATGGGGCCCGGAGGAGTTCTCCCCGGGCCCCATTTGCATGCCCTAATGTCGGTGGGCGTGAGTGCCCTGCCCCCCGTCCTGACCGAAGCTCCCGTCCTGGCGCGCGTCGTGCGCGGCGGTTTCACCGAGTCGGTGCACCGCGCGTCCGTATGCGTGCTCGCTCCCGACGGGAGCGTCGAGCTCGCTCTCGGCGACATCACCAGCCCGATCTTTCCGCGCTCGAGCAACAAGCCGATGCAGGCCCTCGCGATGGTCCGAGCGGGCCTGGATCTGCCCGATCACCTGCTGGCTCTCGGGTGCGCGAGCCACTCCGGGCTCCCCTACCACCTCCAGGGCGTGGACGAGATCCTCGCCGGGGTCGGCCTGACCCGGGCCGACCTGCAGAACACCCCCGACTATCCGGTCGATCCGGTCGAGCACGACCGCGTGATCGCGGCCGGGCTGGCAAAGAGTTCGGCGATGCAGAACTGCTCGGGCAAGCACGCGGCCATGCTCGCCACCTGCCACGCGAACGGCTGGCCGACGGCGACCTATCTCCAGATGTCCCACCCCCTCCAGAGTGCGATCGCCGCGACGATGGCGGACCTCTGCGCCGAACCAGTGGCTGCCATCGCGGTCGACGGGTGCGGGGCGCCGGTGATGGCGGTCAGCCTGACCGGGCTGGCACGCGCCTTCGGCGCCCTCGCGGCCGCCGATGCGACAACGCCGGAGGGCCGGGTCGCGCACGCGATGCGGGCCTTCCCGCAGTATGTCGGCGGTGAGGGCCGCGACGTCACCGCCTTGATGCTCGGTACTCCCGGTGCGATCGCCAAGGATGGCGCCGAAGCCGTGTATGCCGTTGGCCTGGCCGACGGACGTGGCATCGCCTTGAAGGTCGCCGACGGTGGGCAACGGGCGCGCCCGGTGATCTTGGCGGAACTCCTGGCGCGCCTGGGCGTCGAGACGAACGCGGATGCCGAACTGCGGGACGCCCCGGTGCTCGGCCACGGCGTGCCCGTGGGCGCGGTCGAGGCCGTCCCCTGGTGAGCGCGTCGCGACCGCCTCAGCCTTTCCGCCCGATGCCCAACCCCTCGTTCGCACGGGAAGTGTTCGCGTGCGAACGAGGGGTTTGTTGCATCGGGGGGAAGAGCTGTGATCAACCTGGACCGGGGGCGGGGACGGATGGGAGCCGGGGCGTGAGGGCGGTCGTCCAGCGGGTCAGATCGGCGTCGGGGGCGGGGGCGTGAGGGCGGTCGTCCAGCGGGTCACTTCGGCGTCGGTGGTGGTGGCCGGTGAATCGGTTGCGCAGTTCGAAGCGCCCGGCCTGCTGGTGCTCGCCGGCGTCACCCACGGCGACGGGCCGGCCGAGGTGGCCTGGCTGGCGCGCAAGATCGCCGAGTTGCGGATCATGGCGGGCGAGCGTTCGGCCGCCGAGCTCGGCGCGCCCGTCATCGTCGTCAGCCAGTTCACCCTGTATGCCGACACCCGCAAAGGCCGGCGGCCGTCGTGGAACGCCGCGGCCCCCGGGCCGGTGGCGGAGCCGTTGGTGGCGGCACTCGCGGAGTCGCTCACGGCATACGGGCTCGAGGTGCAGACCGGCGTGTTCGGCGCGGACATGGCCGTGCACCTCGTCAACGACGGGCCGGTGACGATCCTGGTGGATACCGCTACCCGCTGACCGTGGCACTCAGGCACCGGGGCAACAAGGCTGAACCGGCCTTTCGACGGGGCTCAACCGGCCCCTCGACGGGGCTGAACCGGCCCCTCGACGGGGCTGAACCGGCCCCTCGACGGGGCTGAACCGGCCTTTCGACGGGGATTGGCGCGGGGTGGAAGTCAGCGGCGCTTGATGCCCAGGAACTCCCGGGCGTCGGCCGTCGACATCGGGGGGCGCTGGAGTTCGGTGGCCAGGCGGGCCGCCCGCTCGACCAGCTCGGCGTTCGAGGCGACCTGACGGCCCCGGGCATAGACGATGTTGTCCTCCATGCCGACCCGCAGGTGCCCGCCGGCGGCGAGTGCGGTGGCCAGCACGGGCAGGTGGGCACGGCCGATGCCGGTGGCGGACCAGCTCGTGACCGCCGGCGGCAAGATCGCGACTCCCGCCAGCACCGCGGCCGGCGTCCCGGGCATCCCCCCGGGCACGCCGGTCACGAAGTCGACGTGCACCTTGCCCCCGTAGGGCAAACCGTGCGCGTCGATCAGACGGGCCAGGGAGGCGACGTGGCCGAGGTCGAAGAGTTCGAACTCCGGCACAATCTCGCGCTCCAGGGCCTGGACATAGAGGTCGCTCATGAAACCCCAGGGGTTCAAGAAGACGTCGTCGCCGAAGTTCGTCGTCCCGCACGTCAGCGAGCACGAGTCGGGCTCGGCATCCAGCACTGTCAGCCGCGTCTCGAGCGGGTCGTGCACAGATCCGCCGGTCGAGAGCTGGACGATCAGGTCGGTCTCGGCCCGGATCGCCTCCACGGAAGCCTTGAGCAGCCCGGGATCGAGGGTCGGCCGATGATCGGCATCGCGGATGTGCAGGTGGATCATCGCCGCCCCGGCAGCCTCGCACGAGCGCGCCGTGTCGACCAGCTCTGCCAGCGTGGTCGGCAGTTGCGGCACATCGGCCTTGGCGAGTTCGGCGCCGGTGGGCGCCACGGTGATCAGCGTGCTCATACGCCCATCATGCCGCGCACCGCGCGGGCCGCTGCAGCCGCAGGCAGCTCGAACGTATGCTCGCCCGCGTCCGGCCCATCCGCTGCTCTTCGCAACCCCTCAGGGCGCGACGACGACCGTCTGCGCCGCGCTCACCGAGTCGCTCGCGAGCACCGCATCGACCGGGGTATTGCGCTTGACCAGCGCCAACGCGATCGGCCCGTCCTCGTAGTGCCGCGCCACGCTCGTCAGGTGGCCGACCTGGCGCCCGTCCAGTGTCAGGGCTGCTCCGCGCGCCGGGAGCGTATGCCCAGACCCGTCCAGGTGCAGGAAGACCAGCCGTCGCGGCGGCCGGCCGAGGTTGTGGACGCGGGCGATTGTCTCTTGCCCGCGGTAGCACCCCTTGTGCAGGTGGACGGCCGTGCGCAGCCAATCGACCTCGTGCGCGATGGTGCGGTGATCGGTCTCGTAGCCGACGCGCGGCCGCCACGCCGCCACCCGGAGCGACTCGGACGCCCACCGACCGGCGAGCGGCCGCTCCCCCACCGCAGCCACGAGGTCGCCTCGCGGCACGATCAACTCTCGCCACGCGCGCCCGTGCGCGGGATGCTCCACCGGCCCGTATGCCGCGGTGTCACCGACCAGGTCGGGCCACGGATCGCGCCACGCGGCCACCCCGGCCGGATCCCCGGGCGCGTATTCGCGACCGATGGGCTCACCGAGCACGGCATACGCCTCGGTGACCAGCGCCACCTCGACGCGCAGCAGGAAACGCATCCGCTCCAGCCACTCCACGAGAGCGGCACCCGTGCCGGGCTCGACGGTGATCCACGTCGTGGTGCCGTCATCGACCAGGTGCAGATCGTGCTCGACATGCCCCTTGGGCGAGAGAACGAGCGACTCGCGCGATGCCCACGGCGCGAGACCCTGCACATCCTGGGTGGTCATCGAGTGCAGCCACGTCAGGCGGTCCGGCCCGGTCACGGTCACGACATCGCGATCCGAGAGGTCGACCACGCCCAGGCCCTCGGTCAGCAGCCGCTGCTCGCGCATCGGGTCGCCATAATGCGCGGCAACCCCGGCTTCGGCGCCGTCGCTCGCGACGGCACCGGGGCGCTGGAGGAGGGGGGAAGCGGGCGTCATACGGACATTGTCCCAGGCCGCGACGGGCGAACGAGCGACGATCCCCGCACGTACACTGAGCCGGTGCACGAGGACTTCACCGACGTCGATGAGGCCCCGCGCCCGGTTGACCGGCCCCGCCGACGCGGCCGGCGCGTGCTGGCCATCCTGCTGGGGCTGGCCTTCCTCGCCGTGGCCGGCATGGGCGGCTTCGCCCTCTTCCTCAACAGCAGGATCGGCGACATCAAGACCGACACCAGCCTGCTGCCCAAGCTCGACGACACCGGCGACACCCCGACCGACTCCAGCGGCGAGCCGCTCGTGACCGACGCCGGCGAGAACTACCTCGTGGTGGGCTCCGACGCGCGGCCCGGGGACACCTTCAGTCGCAGCGATGTCATGGTGCTCGCGCACGTCACCGAGAAGAAGGACAAGGTCTATCTCATCCATTTCCCGCGTGACCTCTATGTGAGCATCCCCGGCCACGGCAAGGACAAACTCAACGCGGCGTTCGCCTTCGGCGGCGCAGCGCTGCTCGCCCAGACCATGCAGGATCTGATCGGCGTCAAGATCGACCACGCCGCCAAGATCGACTTCCAGGGCTTCATGGCCATGACCGATGCCGTCGGCGGGGTCTCGGTCTATGCCGAGGAGGCCAGCGACGAGGGCACCTTCCAGGTGCACGTCGGCTACAACGACCTCAACGGCGCCCAGGCCCTCGCCTTCGTCCGCGAGCGCCACCAGCTCAAAGAGGGCGACATCGGTCGCGGGCGACGCCAAATGGCCTTCATCAAGGCCCTCATGGTCAAGACGCTCACTCCGGGCGTGCTCCTGAACCCGGTGAAACTGACGAAGTTCATGAATGCCGTCACCGACAATGTCGTGGTCGACGAGACCTTGACGCCGAAGTTCATGCGGTCCGAGGCCCTGTCGCTGCGCAATCTGCGGGGCAACGACATCGTCTTCATCACCGCGCCCTTCAGCGGCTTCGGCACCGCGCCCAATGGCGGGGCGATCGACATCGTCGACGTCAAAGGCATGGAGCGGCTGCGGGTCGCCCTCCAGAACGACACCCTGGCCGGCTATCTCAAGGGCAAGTGATCAGACGCGCTTGAGCTCCGCGGAGACGTGGCTGGTCATCGGCGTGCCCACCGCGGCCATGTCCATCACCCACATCAAGTTGGAGTTGACCAGCCCGTAGAGCCGGGTGGCCGCGTTGTACTCCTTGGCCCGCGAACTGCGTAGCACCCCATCGGTTTGCAGGGTGATCCGCGCCGGCTCGACTGGCCCGTAGTAGAGCTCGATAATGCCGGTCGGGTGGGCGAGCAGCAGCTCGGCCTCGTCGCCCGCCATCCGCCAAAAGCCACTCTCGGTCGCCGCTTGCCGCTCGATGGTCCCGTCCTCGTTGAGCAGCCACGAGCGCGAGTTCCAGCGCAGGAAAGGGCGCCCGTCGTGCTCGACGACGATCTCCTGACCGAAATTGCGCGACTCCATCGTCGGATAACCGACGACACCCGCCCCCTCCCACCGGCCGAGCAGCCAGGCGAGCGGGGCGATGTCCGGGTGGATGCTGGCGTCGAGATCGAACATTCGCCGATCGTAGCCTTGCCCCTATGACCGCACGTCTCGTCGTCAAGCTCACCGCCGGGGCCGAAGCCCCCGAGCGCGCGAACCAGGCCCTCACCGTCGCCGCGACCGCACTGGCGAGCGGGGTCGAGGTCAGCCTGTGGCTGACCGGGGAGGCAGCTTGGCTGGCCGTGCCCGGCCGGGCGGCCGAGCTCGCCCTCCCGCACGCCGCGCCCGCCGCATACCTCGTCGACGCCATCCTCGCCGCGGGCACCGTGACCGTATGCGGCCAGTGCGCCGCCCGCCGCGACCTGACCGACGCGAACCTCCTCGCGGGTGTCACCGTCCGCGGAGCGGCCGCCTTCGTCGAGGAGATCCTGGCGCCTGAGGTCCAAGCCTTGGTCTATTAGACCGTCGAGTGGCCGGTTCAGCCTCGTCGAGTGGCCGGTTCAGCCTCGTCGAGTGGCCGGTTCAGCCTCGTCTTGGAGTGCACACTCCCACCGTCGAGTGCACACTGGTGGACTCGCTCCCCAACCGGGCGCAACCGGGCGATCAGCCCAACAACAGGCGGGCCATCGCATAAGTGACCAGGCCGGCGGCGAGCAGGCCGGCGGAGGCGGTGACGACGGCCATACCGGCTCGGCGACCACCGGGCAGATCGCGCACCGCCATCCGCGTCGCGGTCGCGACGAGCGAGGCGAGTTCCCC
>NZ_DAOQZV010000111.1:0-9877 GCF_035343835.1 Nostocoides sp.
GAACTCGCCGCCTCCGCGCCGCTGGCCACCGGCGCGACCAAGACCGCAATCAATGCCGCGAGCCTGGATCTGGCCGCGGCGATCGGACGCGAGGAGACCGGGCAGGAGGCGCTGCTGCATACGGCGGATTTCCGTGAAGGCGTCGGCGCCTTCAACGGCAAGCGAGCCGCGCGCTTCCACGGCGCCTGACCTTCAGCGCCCTCTCGGTCCATCCGCAGGGGCCGCTCAGCGGACATCCAGCCCGACCCACCACAATGGCCGCCATGGCTGGAGGTCGCTGGCTGGGCGAACGCGGTGCTCGGGTCCTCACCGGAGTGCACGCGCTCGCCCTAGTCGTCACGCTCGCCCTGGTGATCACCGGCCGGCTGCGGGGCGCCCAGCGCTCGTGGTGGGAACAGTTCTTCGGAGCGATCAACGTCCCGGTGACGAGGTCGCTCTTCTCGCTGGTCATCCTGGCCCTGCTCACCCGCGCGCTGCTCTCACGCAAGCGCATCGCCTTGTGGCTGGTCGGCACCTTGCAAGTTCTCGGGGCGTACTACTCCTTCGTCGCACTCGTCCTCGGCAGCACTCGATTGGCGCCGTGGCGCCGCTCCTATCCCGTCGGCCGTCCCGCCGACATCGTCGCGGTGATCGTCGCACCCTTGGTGCTCGTGTGGCTGTGGCGGCTGCGCTCGGCCTTCCCCGCGCGCCTGGTCCCCGGCTCGCTCAAGGCCGCGATCACGACGCTCGTAGCCGGCCTGCTCCTTTCCACCGGCTTGGCGACCTTGGCGATCTGGAGCCAGGTCGGATCCGCCGACCTGGGTCGGCGGACGTATGCCGCGGTGCATGAGGCCGCCGGCGATATCGACTACTTCACCGAGCACGGTCTGACCGGGGTCTCGCCCTGGATCGTGCACAGCCTGTCGCTGCTCTACAGCCTCAGCCTGATCGCCGCCGTCATCGTCTTCCTCCGCTCGGTGCGGCCGGACAACTCGTGGGCACCCGATCGGGAACTGACGATTCGACGGCTGCTGCGGCGCTATGGCGAGGCCGACTCCCTCGGGTATTTCGCGACGCGCCGCGACAAGTCCTCGATCTTCTCGGCGGACGGATCCGCGGCCGTCACCTATCGCGTCATCGCCGGCGTCTCGCTCGCCTCGGCCGACCCCATCGGACGCCCGGCAAGCTGGCCTGCCGCGATCGCCGCGTGGATGACGGAGGCCCGGGCCTACGGCTGGGTGCCGGCCGTGCTCGGCGCGAGCGCCGACGGTGCCAAGGCGTATGCCGGCGCGGGCCTGCACGCGATCGCGCTCGGCGACGAGGCGGTGCTCGACCCCGACCGCTTCGACCTGCGATCGAGCGCGATGACCCCGGTGCGCCATGCGGCCGAACGCTGCCGGCGCGCGGGTGTCGTCGTGACCGCCCGACGGCAGCGCGAGTTGAGCGCCGACGAACTGGCCGAGACCTCCGCTAAGGCGGTGGACTGGATCGGCGACGAGCCGGAGCGCGGCTTCTCGATGGCTCTCAACCGCGCCGTCGACGAGGCCGACGGGGCCACCCTCATCGTCACCGCGCGGGATCAGGCAGGCGCGCTGGTCGGGTTGCTGACGTTGGTGCCGTGGGGGCGATCGGGTGTCTCGCTCGACGTCATGCGCCGCAGCCCGGAGGCTCCCAATGGGATCACCGAAGCCATGGTCGCCCACGTGATGGAGCACGCGGCTGAGCTCGGGGTGCGTCGTCTGTCGTTGAACTTCTGCATGTTCCGGACCGTGTATGCCGACAACGAGGCACTGGGCGTGCGGCCGGTCAATCGGCTGAACTATTCCGTCCTGGGCTTCCTCGACCGCTTCTGGCAGTTCGAGCGGCTCTATCGCAGCAATCAGAAATATGACCCGGAATGGGTGCCCCGCTTCGCCTGCTACGACGGGGCGGTGGCCATCGTGCCGGTCGCGATCGCCGCGGCCAATGCCGAAGGGTTCCTGAACTGGCGGCCACGATTCCTCGGGACGGGGTTGCCCGAGACCCGCCTCGAGCCGGCCGTGCTGGCCGAGGCGCTCGCGATCGAGGACGAGGTCGAGGCCGCACCCTCGGTGCGGCGCGGTGACCAAACGCTCGCGCGCGTGGCGAAACTGGACCTGTTGCGGGCGGCCGGCCGAGATCCCTATCCCGTCGGTCCGGGCCTGGCGCAGGGCGCAGCAGCACCGCAGTGGCGCGGGCGAGTGCGCGCGGTCCGCGACCACGGTGGGGTGGTCTTCGCCGATATCGAGGTCGACGGGCGGCGCACCCAGCTGCTGCTGGACGCCTCGGTGTGCGCTGCCCGCGACTTCGCCCGGCTCGTTGACACGGGCGATCTGATCAGTGTCTTGGGGGCCGCCGGACGGTCGCGAAACGGGAGCGCAGCTGTGCACGTGCAGGACTGGACGATGCTGGCAAAGTCCTTGCACGCCATACCATTTGGTGGTTTCACCGACCCGCAGGCCCGGGTCCGCCAGCGGTCGCTGGATATGATCGTCAACCCCGAAGCGACGCGCGCGCTGCGGGACCGCACCGCGGTCGTGCGGGCGCTGCGTGCCCGGCTCGACGCCACCGGGTTCACCGAGGTCGAGACGCCGATCCTGCAGGCGGTGCACGGTGGCGCGAGCGCCCGGCCCTTCCGCACGCACATCAACGCCTATCACGCGGACCTGTCGTTGCGGATCGCGCCGGAGCTCTATCTCAAGCGGCTCGTCGTGGGCGGGTTCGGCCGCGTTTACGAACTCGGTCGCAACTTCCGCAATGAGGGTGCGGATGCGACACACAATCCGGAGTTCACCTCGCTGGAGGCCTACCAGCCGATGGCGGACTACACCGACATGCGGGTGCTGACGCAGGCTTTGGTCTGTGACGCGGCGCGCGCGGTGCACAGGGGGCTGACGGTTCCGAACGCCACGCACGGACCGCTCGACCTCGCTGGTGACTGGGCCGTCGTGTCGGTCCTGGATGCGGTGAGTACTGCTCTGGGAGAGCAGGTTTCGCTCGATACCGACACCGATGCATTGCTCGCCCACGCCAAACGGCTGGGGATCGTGATCCGGCCGGGAATGGGTCCGGGCGGGATCATTGAGGCGCTCTATGGCGAACTGGTGGAGCCGATGACGATCGCGCCGACCTTCTATGTCGACTTCCCGGCCGAGACGTCGCCGCTGACTCGGCCCCACCGGTCGATCCACGGGTTGGTGGAACGTTGGGACCTGGTCGTCGCCGGCATGGAGTTGGCGACCGCCTACTCCGAGCTCACCGACCCGGTCGAGCAGCGACGGCGCCTGACCGCCCAGTCCCTGCGCGCCGCCCACGGCGACCCCGAGGCGATGGAGGTCGACGAGGCCTTCCTCGGTGCCCTCGAACTCGGTATGCCGCCGTGTGGCGGGATGGGCATGGGCGTCGACCGGCTCGCCATGCTGCTCTCGGGCACCAGCATCCGCGGCGTGCTGACCTTCCCCTTCGTCAAGCCCTGACCCCGACAGAAGTCGGGCGGCGGTGAGCCGGCGCCAGGGCTTCAGGCGGTGTAGAGGCAGAAGGGGTGGCCGGCCGGGTCGAGAAGCACCCGGACGTTCTCCTGCGGCTGGTGCTCGGGCAAACTCGCACCGAGCCCGACCGCGCGCTCGGTCTCGGCTGCGAGGTCGGTGACCTCGAAGTCCAGGTGCAGCATCATCTGCTGAGCGCCGGGCACCCCCGGCCAGGTGGGGCGCACATAGTCCGGATTGCGCTGGACGCTCAGATAGGCAACGCCCTCACCGGCGTCGAGGGCGCCGTCGTCCTCGTCGAGGTGATGAATGGCCCAGCCACGCAGCGCCGCATAGAAGTGGGTAAGCCTGGCGACGTCGTCGGTGTCGAGCACCACGCCCCACCAGTCATGCCGATGCCAACGGTCCGGCCCCATGTCCACGCCTTAGGCTGACACAGTCCGCGACTGAAAACGCAGAATCCGGCGGATGGCCTCGGCGACCGCGTCCGGTCCGGGAGCGAGCGACAGGCGGACGTGCGTGCTGCCGTAGACGCCGTCGAAGTCGATGCCCGGGGTGATCGCGACGTCCTCCTGGTCCAGCAGTGCTTGGCACCACTCGACCGAATCGGCATACGGCCCAAGGAGATTCGCGATCCCGGCGTAGACATAGAAGGCGCCGTCGGCAGGAGCGACATCGGTCCATCCCAGCGCCGGGAGCGCGTCGAGGACAAGCCGGCGCGCCGCGGCAAAACCCTCGACCGCAACCTGGCACTCCGTTTCGGCCGCCTCGGTGAATGCGGCAACGGCCGCGTGTTGCGCGGGCACCGGCGCGCACAGCGCCAGATTCCCCGCGAGGGCGTCGACCGGGCCGGCCAGGTCGTCGGGCAGCAGCAACCAGCCCAGCCGCCAACCGGTCATGCCCCAATACTTGGAGAAGGAGGAGACCACCAGAGCGCGGCGACCGAATTCCCAGGCGCACGTCCCGACCGTGCCCGTATAGGTGATGCCGTGATAGATCTCGTCGCTGACAACCCGCACGCCGTGCTGATCGCACCAGCGCATCAGGGCGCCGAGTTCGTCGGGGCTGATCATCGTCCCGGTGGGATTCGCCGGGCTCGCGACTACCAGCCCGCGTAGCGGCGCCTGAGCATGGGCCGCAGCCAGCAACTCGACCGTGGGCTGGAAGCGGACCTCGGCGCCGCAGTCGAGTTCGACGACCTCCGCGCCGAGGGCGGTCAAGATGTTCTTGTAGGCCGGATACCCGGGCCGCGCGAGGGCCACCCGGTCCCCGTGGTCGAAGGCGGATAAGAAGGCGAGGACGAAGGCACCGGAGCTCCCGGTCGTCACGCAGATCCGTTGCGGGTCGATGTCCAGGCCGTACCACCGGGCGTAGTGGCCGGCGATCCCCTCGCGCAGCGCGCGCACTCCGAGCGTCTCCGAATAGCCCAGCGGTATGCCGGCGTGCATCAGTTGGGCGGCAGCCGCCCGGACCGCGCTCGGGGCGCCCTGCCCGGGCTCGCCCGCGCACAAGCTGATGACCTCGCGGCCCTGGGCCCGGGCGTGGGCGACGGCGGCCAGCACGGTCATCACCGTGAACGGAGGGACCTGCGAGCGGTGAGATGCGGCAGGCGGCGGGGCGGGCGGCATACGGCCAGGGTGTCACAGGCGGCGGGCGGCCACAGCGGCCCTTGGCCGCCCAGGTGCCCCGGTTTTCGGCTCCGGTCAACCGGCCGTGCGAGGTCGCGATCGACGGAGTGCCGCTGGAGCATGAGGCCTTCCTGGGGCGAGCGACGTGCAGCGGCGGCCCTCTGCTCACGCGGGCGGCGCGCTCGGCTGAGGCCTGGCTGGTCGGCGGTGAGGACTATGAGCTGCGCATCTACGACGAGGCAGCGCCGGCTTCGAGGGCCTGGAGGCCTACGACTTCGACCCGGACTCGGTCCTGCCGGCAAACTTCACCAAGCACGCCGGGCCGCAGCCGCGCGGCCGGATGTTGCCTGAGGTGCGCGAATTCGCCCGTGCCGCCGGTCCGCCCGCCGGGGCGCGCGACCTCGGCGGCACCGTGACGGTCCGGATCGGCCCGCAGACCCACACCCTGCTTGGCCGGACGTGCGGCGACATCGTCGTCTTCACCTTCGCCGATCCCGCCGGGCCACGGTGCGGCCGGCACCCTTTCCGACGGCAACCCGAGGAGGGGGAGATCGTCATCGACTTCAACAGGACGGTCTTGCCCGGCTGTTGCTTCTCGCCAATCTGCCCCGAGCCGGAGATCCCGGCGCAGATCGCCTCGACATCCCAGTCGTTGCCGGCGAGCGCGCGGTGCGTTGGTGCGGCGCGGCCGCCTGCCGACCCGGGGTGCGCTGATCGCCGGCCGGGCACCGGTGCACGAAGGTCAGGTCACGAGCAGGGACTCGCGCGGGAGCTCGAACCACCGTAGGGCGTCGAAGTCGCCGGAGACCGGGCAGGGGCCTAGGCAGTCCGGCCCGGTCGTGGCGTCCAGCAGCGTCCGCGCCTCGTCGAGGTAGCCGGCCAGGGCGGCCAGGGGTGCCGTGCGGTGCTGACGGGGATAATCCATCCGGCCCTCGGCATACGAGATGTCGCGCAGGCGCAGCGGCGGCTCGACCGGCCCGCGCCTGTGACGCCACAGGCCGTTTACAGCGTCAAAGGTATAGTCCCCCAACAGTTTCCAGCCGTCTCGGGCTACCAGGCGGACCGCCTCGATGACATAGTCGAGGACGCGCTCGTCGATGAAGTAGTTGAAGTTCACGCGCACCCACCCGGGCTTGATGCCCTCGCAACCGGTGGCGATCTGCTCCTCGAAGAGATGACTGCGCTCGAGATCGATGTCGAGCAGGCGGTGGCCGTAGGGTCCGGCGCACGAGCAGCCGCCCCGGGTCTGGATGCCGAAGAGGTCGTTGAGCAGCGCGACGACGAAGTTGTGGTGGAGGTACTTTCCGCTCGGGCCGCGTACGACGAAGGAGACGATCGAGAGCCGGTCGGCGCCAAGATTGCCGAGGATGGAGATGGCGGGCTCGGCCTGCCAGGCCTCGACGGCGCGGCGCAGCAAGGTGGCCTCGCGGCGGCGGATGACGTCGATGCCGACGGCCTCCTTGAGTTGGAAGACCAGGCCGGCCCGAATGCTCTCGACGATCGCCGGCGTGCCGCCCTCCTCGCGGTGTGTCGGGTCGGTGAGATAGCGGTGCTCGGCCGGATTGACGTACATGACCGTGCCGCCGCCCGGTGTGGCCGGCACCCGGTTGGTGAGCAACTGGCGCCGGACGGCGAGCACGCCGGGGGTGCCCGGTCCGCCGATGAACTTGTGCGGCGAGATGAAGACCCCATCCTTGTAGGCCGCCGGGTCGCCCCCGGCGGGCGCCGTCATCTCGATCGACACATAGGGTGCGCAGGCGGCGAAGTCCCAGAACGAGAGAGCGCCGTGCTCGTGCAAGAGGGCGGCGATGCCGTAGGTGTCGCTGACGATTCCGGTGACATTGCTTGCGGCGCAGAAGGATCCGATCTTCAGCGGGCGATCGGCATAGCGCTCCAGCTCGGCGCGCAACTGGGCTTGATCGATGTGTCCGTCGGCGTCCTCCCGGATGGTGACGAGGTCGGCGATCGACTCGCGCCAGGGCAACTCGTTCGAGTGGTGCTCGAAGGGCCCGATGAAGACGACCGGTCGGTCCGCGGCCGGGATCTGCTCGCGCAGGTGGTAGCGGTCCTCCAAGGTGCTCGGGATGCGCAGGCCGAGGATGCCGATGAGCTTGTCGATGGCGCCGGTGGTGCCCGAGCCGGCGAAGATCACCAGCGTGTCGTCGTCGCCGTGGACGGCATTCTTGATGATCGCGCGCGCATCCTCGCGCAGCCGGGTGGTCTGCAGGCCGGTGCCGCTCGCCTCGGTGTGGGTGTTGGCATAGCGCGGCAGGACTTCCTCGCGGATGAAGTCCTCGACGAAGGTGAGGCTGCGTCCGGAGGCCGTGTAATCGGCATACGTCACTCGGCGCGGGCCGTAGGGGCCGTCCATGACCTGGTCGTCACCGATGACGGCATCACGGATGCGGGCGAGCAGGACGTCCGGGTCGGGCATACCGACCAGGGTATGGCCGCGGGGTAGGTGGCGGACAGGGGTGCAAGGCTGGGGCGCCTAAAGGCCGCCGCGCCGCACGGTCATGATGCGCACCGGGTTGGCGGGCGCGCCGTCCTCGGGGTAGTACTCCGACGACGGGTCGACACCGGCGGCAGCGATCTTGTCGAGGACCGTCAGGCCGGGGGCGGTGACCCGGCCGAAGACGGTGTAGTCGGGGCGGAGGCGGGAATCCTCATACACGAGGAAGAACTGGCTGCCATTGGTGTCTGGGCCGGCATTGGCCATCGCGAGCGTGCCGCGGACGTAGTTCTTGCGGCTGCCGTCGGGAAAGCCCGGCCAGTTCGGCAGCGCGTTGACGCCCTTGAACTCATCCTTGAACCAGTAGCCGGGGTCGCCCCATCCGGTGCCGAGCGGGTCGCCGCACTGCAGGACCGAGAGGGCGTATGGCGGCGTGTGATAGGCCGTGAGCCGGTGGCACCTGGTCTTGTCGAAGTAGCGTTGCTTGAGTAAGAACTCGAAGCTCTCGACCGCGCACGGGGCGACGCGGCGGTCGAGCAGGATCGGGATGGCGCCCTGATTCGTGCCGATGGTGACCAGGTCGGCGCCGAAGGTGCGGGGCCGGGTCGGGTCCTCAGGAAAACCGACCCACGTCGAGTAGGTCTGGTCGGTCATCTTGGTGAACGCGCAGAAGCCGTTGGTCGACGCGGGTGCCTTGGCAGAGGCGCTCGGGGATGCGCTGCGCACGTTCGGGGCGGGCTGGCTCCGGTTCGCGGCCGTGGCACTCGGGGCGGCCGCGAGGAGGCTGAGCGTCGTCGCACCGGCAGCGGCGCTGGCATACATTCGCGTGCGGGTGGTGGTCATGAGCAAGCTCCCTCTCCCTGGTCGGGGGCGCCGCAGCGACGGCGTCCGCCTTGTCACCATAGGGCGAGTGCCGCCGGTTCGCCCGGGGAGGAACGCGGATTCCGCCGGGATCGTCGGCTAGAACAGTGTGGGCTGGCGGATTTTGGGCTCGGCTAGGAGCTTGCCCGCGCTGGGCGCTTGCGCGGTCAGTTGCAGGAAGGCGCCAAGCAGGAGCAACTCGCGCGGGCTCGCAGGCGTGAAGTCGGTCAGTTCCGGGGAGCACACGACGATGGCCGCCCACTTCGCTCGCGAGAGCGCGACATTGAGCCGGTTGCGCTGCAGCAAGAAGCCCATGCCGCGGCTGACATCGGTGCGCGCGGAGGCGGCCATCGACACATAGACCACAGCGCCCTCCTGGCCCTGGAACTTGTCGACGGTCCCGGCGGCCACCTGGGTCAGCCCGGCCGCGTCGAGCACCGCACGCAGCCGGTGCACCTGGGCGTTGTAGGGGGTGACCACTCGGATGTCGCTCTGCCGCAACGGCCTCGGCGCCTCAGCCTCGTCCGGGTCGAGCCACTCGCGCCCGATCAGGTCGTGGATCGAGCGCGCGATCGCGCCCGCTTCCTCGGGGGAGTCCACAGTGTTGCCGTCATGCTCTACGTGTTCGACGTGCACGCCCGGGGCGAGCCCGGCCAGACGTCGCGCGGTGGTGACGGACGGCTCGGCGGTGAGCGATCCGGCATACGACAAGTGGGAGACGCGCTCGGCGAGCGCCGGATGCATGCGCCACGTGGTCGAGAGGAAGTAGCCGAAGCGCGGGTCGATGGTCTCCTGGCCGGCCATCAGCCAGCCGAGTGCGGAGGTGTCGATCGGCTCGGGGTGAATGCCCTGGCTGACTTCGGCGAGTTGCTGCGGGTCTCCCAGCAGCAGGAGGCGATCGGCGACGACTGAGCAAGCGAGGGTGTTGGCGAGGGAGTACTGCCCAGCCTCGTCGACGACGAGGAGGTCGAGTTGGCCGCGCGCGAAGCGTTTGGGGTTGGTGAAGTCGTAGGCCGTGCCGCCGATGACGTAGCCGCTCTCGGCGCGGTCGGCAGCGAACGCGACCGTGTCGGCGTCGCGGCGCTCGAAGCGGTGCCAAGCGCTGGCCGGCCGGTCGGGGGCGAATTTGCCGATCAGGTCGGGGTCGAGGCCGGCCTTGACCAGCGCATCGAGGACGTTCTCAACGGCCGCGTGGGACTGGGCGACCACGCCGATGGCCCACTGCCGGGTGCTGACCAGGTCGGCGATGACGTGCGCAGCGACGTAGGTCTTGCCCGTCCCGGGCGGGCCCTGGACGGCGAGATAGGAGTTGTCGACCCGCTCGATGGCGGTGCGAATGGCGCGCACGAACTGATATGGCGTGCCGTCGGGGGCGGGCAGGGCGCCTACTTCGGTTGCGGGCGGGCCACCAGGCGCGGACCGGTCGCCCGGTCCGGCGGCGGGCAAGCCGACAG
>NZ_DAOQZV010000112.1:0-8324 GCF_035343835.1 Nostocoides sp.
CCTGCACGATCTCGTAGCGGCCCCAGTGCCGCGTGAAGAGCGTGCCCATGCGGGAAGAGATGGTGTAGTCGCCGTTCGGCATGAAGATCGCCTCGGTCTGCATGCCCGTGCCGATCGGCGTGATCATCCCCCCTTGCCCCCGTCCGATCAGCCCGCCGTCGCGAAGCTGCGCCCGGGCGCTGCCGGCGCCGTTTCGAGACGAGGCCCTGGCTGCGGCCGATGCCGTCGTTCACGACCCCGCCGGCTGGGGTGAGCAGCAGGCGGTGTCGCCGGCCGACCACGTTCGGCGGACGCTCCAGGACGCCGTTGTCCGCCGCCGGCGGGTCGACCTGACGTATGCCGCGCCCACCGGATCGCAGTCGGTGCGCGTGGTCGATCCGTGGGGCCTGGCGGCCAAGGACGGCCGCTGGTATCTCGTCGCCGGCACCGACGCCGGGCGCCGGACCTTCCGGCTCGACCGGGTGGTCGTGGCCGACGTGCTCGACGCGCAGGCGACCAGACCCGCGGATCTCGACCTCGGCGCGGAGTGGGACCAGGTCGTGACGGCGGTCGAGGAGCGCCGCGCCGGACTGTGGGCCGACCTGCTCGTGGCGCCCGATGCGGTGCCGATGCTGCGGCGCACATTCGGGCGGCACACGGAAGTGGCGCAGGCGCGTTCGGACGGGGTGCCCGCCCGGGTGGCCGGCCTGAACGCGGACGTGCTGGCCCGGCGGCTGGCGAGCTTCGGCGGGTCGGTGCGCGTCCTCGGCCCGCCCGAGGTGCGCGAGCGGCTGCTCGAGGTCGCCCGAGGAAGCATTGCGGCCCAAGCGGATTCGGGCGCTACCGGCATCACCGGTGCAGGTCAGGAGTATTCGGGGCCCAGGTCGACGGTGGCGGTCAGGGTCCACCCGGGTCCGGGCTGGCCGAGCAATGGATAGGCCGTCGTCGTCGCGTCGACCTCGCTTGCCTCGGTGTCCGAGGCACTAGGCGATCTCGCCCTTGTCGGTGCGCAACGTGAGCTCCGCGACGGCGTCGTAGGGCGCGGTGAGCACAAGGCGCCCGGGAATCTGCCCGCGCCAGAAGGAGAATCGCCCGGGCTCGGTCGTGATTCGCACGCCCGGCACGCCGAGGTCGAAGCCGCCGCCGGCCCAAGCGACGTTTACCTCGCGGGTCACCGCGTGCACCAGCAGGCAGAAGTCGACGACGAGTTGGACCGCCTGGCTCGCTGCGTCGACGCCCCAAACCGACGGATAGGCGCCGTCGCCCCAGCCCGAGCTGGCGACCACACCGCACGGCTCGCCCGCGCCGAATCGGAGGAGCTCGGCGAGTGACTCGGTATCGACGACGAGGTCCTCGTAGGCGCTCTCCTTCCCCGGACGGTCGCCGCGGCATACGCGCCGATGCCGATGACGGCGAGGTTTCCGGCATCGACTCCGGCGACGTGACCGCCGTCCGACGCCGTGGCCGGATGCCAGGCCACCGGTGCATCTGGGCCGAAAGTGACGCGCAGAGCGGCGCACCGCTCGAAGGCTACCGCGATGTCGGCGGCATACTCCCGGGGCGGCACCGAGCGCGTCAGGGCCTTGATCATGGACGCGTCATAGGCGAAGTCGACGACCGCCAGGACCCCCGAACTCACCGTGAAGCGGCCGACGGGGCGGACCTCGATCCGCGTGCTGTCGCCGTCGTCGTCGACGATGTCGCGCTCGACGAAGAGCCGAGCCGGATCGAGCCGTGCGTAGTGCGGCGGCATCGCCGTCAGGGTCGCATCGGCGGTGGCCGACCCGGTCAGGGCGGACGCCCGCTCGGCCGGCATGAACGCCGCGTCCGGATCGTCGTGGAAGCCGTCGATGGCCGCGATCCGCCAGTCACCATCCAGACGCACCAGCCGGTATTCGAGGAAGCGCGGGCCGGTGCTTCGCGTCGGCGTCGCAGCGACCCGGGCGACATCGCCGTCGATGGCCGTTGCGGTCGTCAGCTGGCTTGTCGGGCCGAACTCCGGCGCGCCGGAAAACGCGCGGGCGAGCAGCTGCGCCCCCGGTTGGCGTGCCGATCCCCTAACGCAGCGAGCTGGGAATCCACGTCGCGAAGCCGTCGCCATCGTCGCCGTCGAAATGCGGCTGGGCAATGACCCACTGGGCTTCGTAATCAAGCAGGAAGGCGTCGATCCGGTCCTGGGGCGTGCTCGCCGTCATGATGGCGAGGGTAATGCTCGGCTGCCGCCGGACGGGCTGAGCCGTCCGGTCTCATGCGCCGGTGTGCAGTGGCGCCAGGACCGCTGTGAGCTCGGCCAAGGCATGCGGGCGGATCCAGTAGTAGACCCAGGTCCCGCGGCGCTCGCACTCGACGATGCCATTGTCGCGCAAGACTTTCAGGTGGTGGGAAATTGTCGGACCGGACAGCTCGAAGGCCCTGGTCAACTCGCAGACACACACCTCGGGCATGGCGGCGATCATCGACGCCAGGCGCAGCCGGACCGGGTCGCCGAGGGCCTTGAAGAGCGGGGCGAGGGCCTGTGCCCGGTCGGCATCGAGCGAGGCGATCGCCGGGGTGCAGCACATCACGTCCGAGGCCATGCCCCTATCTTGACAGATCTCGAAACAGCGGTCCAGACTGATTCTGCTTAGACGATCATCAATCCAAGGAGAGGGCGCCATGACCGCGTCCAGCGCGTCCCCGTCGGCAGCCGACGACATCCGAGAGGCCGTCCGCGAGCGGTATGCCGCGTCCGCCCGTTCCGCTCTGGCCGTTGCCGATGACTCGTGCTGCGGCACGCGGTGCTGCTCCGACGGGCCGGCCGCGTCCGATCCCATCAGCGGCGACCTCTACGACGCCGACGCCGTGCCGTCGGCCGGTGCGCTGGCGGCCTCGCTCGGGTGCGGGAACCCGACTCTGCTCGCCGACCTCCAGCCGGGGCAGGACGTGCTCGACCTCGGCTCCGGCGGCGGACTCGACGTCCTGCTCTCGGCGCGGCGCGTGGCGCCGGGGGGAACGGCATACGGGCTGGATATGACGCCCGAGATGCTGGACCTCGCGCGCCGCCACCAGGCCGAGGCGGGCATCGGCAATGCCGAGTTCATGCTCGGGACGATCGAGTCGATTCCGTTGCCGGACAACGCCGTCGACGTCGTCATCTCCAACTGCGTGATCAACCTTTCGGCCGACAAGGACGCGGTCCTGCGCGAAGCCGCGCGCGTGCTCCGGCCCGGCGGCCGGTTCGCCGTCTCCGACATCGTGCTGCTGCGCCCGCTGGCTCCGGAGCTCACCGGCATCGTGGCCCTGTGGACAGGGTGCATCGCCGGCGCGCTGCTCGAGACCGACTATGTCGCCCGGCTCACGGCGGCCGGTTTCGAGGACGCCTCGGTCGAGGTGACCCGGCGCTACACGCGTGCCGACCTGGAGGACCTCGCCGCGAGTCTGGCGCCCGCCGACTTGCCGACTGGCGTGGATGTGGCAGCGGCCGTCGACGCCCTGGACGGGGCGTTCGCGAGCGCCTTCGTGCGCGCGATCATGCCGGCCTGACGGCGATGACGACCGCGCTCGATGCGGCCGATCCCGTTGCCGCCCCGAAGCTTTCGCGGCTCGATCGGTTGCTGCCTGTCTGGATCGGGGCCGCCATGGTGCTCGGGCTGGCGCTGGGCCGCCTGGTCCCCGGCCTCGATTCGGCGCTGAGCCGGGTCGAGGTGGCCGGGATCTCGCTGCCCATCGCGATCGGGCTGCTGGTGATGATGTATCCCGTCCTGGCCAAGGTCCGCTACGACCGGCTCGACACCGTGACCTACGACAGGCGGCTGCTGGTGTCGTCACTGGTGCTGAACTGGCTGATCGGGCCGGCGCTGATGTTTGCGCTCGCGTGGCTGATGCTGCCGGACCTGCCTGCCTATCGCACCGGTCTGATCATCGTCGGCCTGGCGCGCTGCATCGCCATGGTCATCATCTGGAACGACCTCGCCTGCGGCGATCGCGAGGCCGCGGCCGTGCTGGTCGCGATCAATTCGCTCTTCCAGTTGGTCGCCTTCGCCGGCCTGGGCTGGTTCTATCTGACGGTGCTGCCGGGCTGGCTGGGACTGGCGAGCACGCACCTCGACGTCTCGCCAGGCGCGATCGCGGCCAGTGTGGCGGTTTTCCTCGGCATCCCGCTGGCCGCGGGCTATCTCTCGCGGCGCCTCGGTGAGGCCCGCCGCGGGCGCGCGTGGTACGAGGAGGAATTCCTCCCGCGGATCGGCCCGTGGGCGCTCTACGGGTTGCTCTTCACCGTCGTCCTGCTCTTCGCCCTGCAGGGCGAGCAGATCACTGCCCGGCCTTGGGATGTGGCGCGGATCGCGCTGCCTCTGCTTGCCTATTTTGCGCTGATGTGGGGCGGCGGCTATGGGCTCGGGCGCGCCCTCGGCTTCACGTATGCCCGCACCACGACGATGGCCTTCACCGCTGCGGGCAACAACTTCGAGTTGGCGATCGCCGTCGCCATCGCGACCTTCGGCGTCAGCTCCGGCCAGGCGTTGGCCGGCGTCGTCGGGCCGCTCATCGAGGTCCCGGTGCTCGTCGGATTGGTGTATGTCAGCCTGGCCCTGCGCCGGCGATTTTCCCACGCGGCCGGGCCCGCCGCGGCATACGGAGAGCGAGTATGACTGAGCCCACCGACCGCCGTGCGTCCGGGAAGCGGACCTCACCGACGGAATAAACCTCGCGCATGCGCTAGGCGCGCGCGGGTAGGCTCTCGCCCTCGTGGGACGCATCGGGGAAGCCATCGCACCGGCCCGGATGGGCCGCGACTTCCGGTGGCTGATGTCCTCCTCCTGGATCAGCAATATCGGCGACGGCATCGCCCTCGCGGCGGGGCCGCTCCTAGTCGCCTCGCAGACGCGCAACGCCGTCCTCGTGGCCCTGGCCGCCGCGCTCCAACGGGTGCCCACCTTGCTCTTCGGGCTGATCGCCGGGGCGATCGCCGACCGGATGGATCGCCGCACCCTGGTCGTGTTGGCGGACCTCAGCCGGCTGCTCGTCCTGGGCTTCCTCATCGCCACGCTTGCCACGGGGCATGTCAACATCACCATCGTCCTGGTCGTGATGTTTGTCCTGGGCTGTGCCGAGATCTTCGCCGATACCGCGTCGGGCACGATCTTGCCGATGCTGGTGGACAAGGCCGATCTCGGATTGGGCAACGCCCGGCTGATGGCCGGCTTCCTGACGGCCAACCAACTGGTGGGGCCGCCGGTCGGGGCCTTCTTGTTCGCCGCGGGGATGGCCTGGCCCTTCGTGACACAGACCGTGACCATGCTGCTCGGGATCGTGCTGATCCGGCGGATCGCGCGGCCCATGCACCCCGAGCGCGCGGATCTGGAGGACACGCACGTGCTGCGGGACATCGGCGAGGGTGTGCGCTGGCTGCTCGGCAATGCCGCCGTGCGCACCCTGGCCCTGGTCATCCTCGCGTTCAATGTCACGTGGGGTGCGGCGTGGTCGGTGCTCGTGCTCTACGCGCTCGACCACTTGCACATGGGGGAAGTCGGCTTCGGGCTGCTCACCACGGCAGCCGCGGTGGGCGGGATGGTGGGCACGCTGGCATACGGCCGGTTGGAGCGGCGCTTCCCGCTCGCGGGGCTGATGCGCACCTGCCTGCTGCTGGAGGTGCTCACGCATACGGCCCTGGCGCTGACGACGAACGGGTGGGTGGCGATCGCGATCATGGTGGTCTTCGGGGCGTATGCCTTCGTCTGGGGCACGCTCTCGACGGCCGTCCGGCAGCGCGCGGTGCCCACAGCCTTCCAGGGGCGGGTGAGCAGTGTCTACCTGGTCGGGCTCTTCGGTGGGCTGGTGGTTGGGCAACTGCTCGGTGGCGTGATCGCGCAGCGGTGGGGGCTGACCGCGCCCTTCTGGTTCGCCGCGGTCGGCTCCGGTCTGACGCTCGCGGCCGTATGGCGCCAGCTCGCCTATATCGCCCACGCCGATTCCGGGGAGTGAAGGGGGGCCGAGGCTGCAGTGGGGTGATCACCCTACTTACTGCACGGTAGGCCGGACTTCGGGCGGGGGTGAACGGCATACAGGCAGGTGGGGGAGGGGCGCGAGCTTCCGCTGTCAGCGGAACGGGTGCCGTCGCCGCGACATGTGGGTTTCAATGGTCGAAGCGGGCACCGGCGGCAGGTAGCGTCGGGGCACGACGGGCGCTTGGGTGCCCGATCCCACGGATTCGATGGTGAAGGGAGCACGAGCGGATGGCGCGCGCGGGCGAAGGCGGCGATTTGTTGAAGTGCTCCTTCTGCGGGAAGTCGCAGAAGCAGGTCAAGAAGCTGATCGCCGGACCGATGGTCTACATCTGCGACGAGTGCATCGATCTGTGCAACGAGATCATCGAGGAGGAGCTGGCGGAGTCGACCGACCTCGGCTTCGACGAGCTGCCCAAGCCCCGCGAGATCTTCGACTTCCTTAAGACCTACATCATCGGCCAGGAGCCGGCCAAGAAGGCGCTCGCCGTCGCCGTCTACAACCACTACAAGCGCATCCAGGCCGGTGACGGCTCGGGCAAGCGCGACGCCAATCACGTCGAGATCGCCAAGTCCAACATCCTGCTGATCGGGCCCACCGGGTGCGGCAAGACCTATCTCGCGCAAACCCTCGCCAAGATGCTCAACGTCCCTTTCGCGATCGCCGACGCGACCGCGTTGACCGAGGCCGGCTATGTCGGCGAGGACGTCGAGAACATCCTGCTGAAGCTCATCCAGGCCGCCGACTACGACGTCAAGCGCGCCGAGACCGGGATCATCTATATCGACGAGGTCGACAAGATCGCCCGCAAGTCCGAGAACCCCTCGATCACCCGCGATGTCTCGGGTGAAGGCGTGCAGCAGGCGTTGCTGAAGATCCTCGAGGGCACGACCGCGTCGGTGCCGCCGCAGGGTGGGCGCAAGCACCCGCACCAGGAGTTCATTCAGATCGACACCACCAATGTGCTCTTCATCGTCGGCGGGGCCTTCGCCGGTCTGGAGAAGCTCATCGAGGGGCGGATCGGCAAGAAGGGCCTCGGCTTCGGCTCCGAGTTGCACAACCCGAAGGATCTGGCCGAGGCGATCAGCGATGTGATGCCCGAGGACCTGATGAAGTTTGGCCTGATCCCGGAGTTCATCGGCCGGCTGCCGGTGATCACGACAGTCTCGCCGCTGGACTGCGAGGCGCTCGTGCGGATCCTGAGCGAACCCAAGAACGCCCTGGTCAAGCAGTACGCCAAGATGTTCGAGCTGGACGGCGTCGAGCTGGAGTTCACGCCGGACGCCCTGACCGCGATCGCCGAACAGGCGCTCAAGCGCGGCACCGGTGCGCGTGGCCTGCGGGCGATCATGGAAGAAGTCCTGATGCCGGTGATGTTCGACGTGCCCAGCGATGACGACATCGCCCGCGTGGTCGTCAGCCGCGAAACGGTGCTCGGCAATGTGCTGCCGACGATCGTGCGCCAGGCCGAGATCACCCCGCCACGCAAGCGCGCACCGCGCAAGCGCTCCGCCTGACACGGCATACGGATCGCAGCCGGCACGGGCGCGGCGGATCGGGTTGGATGAGGGTATGAGCCCGCCGTATCGCCTGCACACCGGCGACGCCGCGCCGGCGCAACAGAGTCAGGTCACCTGTGGTGCGGCGTGCCTGACCATCGCGCGGATGCTGGTCGACCCGGCCTTCGCGGCCTGGATCCTCACCGGTGACGGACCGCGTGCCGGTCTGCCGAACGCGGCCGATGCCGGGGCGCGCTTCGCGGCCTACGAACGCGTCGTCCATCGCCGCACCAACAGCCTGTATGCCGGCGGGGGCCGCCTCAATCTGCCGTGGCCTCGCCGCCTGGGCACGCCGCCATGGGGGGCGAAGAAAGAACTGGAGTTCGGCGCCTCGCGGCGCGGCACGCGGTATGACGTGGAAGTGCTGCGCTCCGACTCGACCCGGGCGTTGGACGCGCACTACGGGCGACTACTGCGCTTGGTGGCGGACGGTGAGCCGGCGCTGATCTATGTCGGCGACTCGGTCCTGCCGCGCCACGTCTGCCTGATCCTGCCCGATCGCGGCGACGGCAACCTCGAGGTCTACGAACCGACCGCCGGGCACGTCTTCGAATTCGGGCGGACCGCCTTCGTGGGGTCGGGGCTCGGCCTGGGCGGCTGGAATATCCCGTGGTTCACCGTGCAGCCGAGCGGGCTGATCCCGGCCCGCGAGTTCGGTTTCGCCCCAGGCTTTGCCGACGCCTCCCCGGCCTGAAACCCCCACCCTCCTGCACACCCATCCCGCCACCGCGGTCGTCTGGGTGCCACGCAGAGCGTGGGACCCACACGACCCTGAACCGGCCCGTCGACGCCCCTGAACCGGCC
>NZ_DAOQZV010000112.1:8424-9865 GCF_035343835.1 Nostocoides sp.
AGAGCGTGGGACCCACACGACCCTGAACCGGCCCGTCGACGCCCCTGAACCGGCCTTTCGACGCCCCTGAACCGGCCTTTCGACGGGGGGTGGGGGAGGGGGAGGGGTCAGGACTTGTCGCCGCGCTCGGGGTGGAAGTACCAGTCGGTCGAGCCGGGGGCGGGCAGGCGCGAGGGGTAGCAGATCGTGTTCGCCGGCAGCGCGCCGGTGAAGTATTTGTAGGCCGACTTGAACCGATCGCAGCGGCGGGTGGCCTCCTCATACGACCAGGCGAAGCCGATATTGCGGTTGACGCCGTTCATATCGTGGTTGTCGGCATAGGTGTTGGTCGTGGTCCGCGCGATCGTCCAGTACCAGCGGGCGATCGGCGCGCTGTAGCTGAGCGAGCGGGCCAACTCCGGGTTGCTCAACAGGTCGACGCCGAGCCAGGTCCCGGCCGGGCCATAGTTGAAGTCGCCGGTGATCTGGATGTAGCCGCGCCCGTGGTAGGTGTAGGACCCCCCTTGGTCGGCGTCCCAGCGCATCGCGGATTCGCTCACCAGCGTCGCCAGGAAGGCCGCCTTGCGCGCGGGCGTGGTGATCGACGCTTTGGCCATCTCCGCCTGCAGCTTCGGCAGGCCCTGCTCGACGACGCTCTGCGTGCCGACCCAACCGGACCCGAACATCGTGACCAGGGCGGCATACGTGAGGTCACCGCCGGTGGTGCACGTGACCGTCTTCGGGGCGCCGCTGAGCACCTTCTGCGTCCACCCGCTGGAGTCGACGGTGCCGATCGTCGCGATATCGCTGCCCGACCCGTCGGCCACATTGGCGTCCTTGCGCCCGACGAGCGCACCGCTGCTCGTGGTCCGCGCATAGAAGACGCCACCGCCGACCCCCGCCAGCTTGTCGACGCCGGTGTACCCGCTGGACGCGAGGGTTGCGGACGTGAAGCGATTAAGTCCGATCGCCTTGTAGCCCATCAGTTTTCCCCCGCTGGTGGTCCCGATCAGCTGCCCACCACCGGTGGCCGTCAGGGAGGTCAGGACGAAGCCGGCGCCGATGCGCGTCTTGGTCGCGATCTGCGAACCGGTCGGCTTCTTGGCGGTGACATTCCACCGGTAGAGCTGCCCGTTGGTGCCGCTCGTGGCGAAGAGATGCCCGAAACCGTCGGCGGTCAGCTTGTCGTAGGTCCAGGAGTTCGAGGCCAGTTTGCTCGGGGTGTCGATGGTCAGCTTCTTGGTGTTGCCGGTGACATCGATCCGGTAGAGCTCGCCGGCTGGCGTCGTCACAAGCAGCGTCGTGTAATCGAGGGTCGCCATCGCCCGGACGCCGAAGGGCAACTTCGGGCCGACGAGGGTGCGGCCGCGGACGTTCGTGGCCGCGTCGATCGCCGTGAAGGTCAGCGTCCCGTCGGCGCGCGCCCCATAGACGTATGCCGTTCCGGTGCACCCCGTCGCGA
>NZ_DAOQZV010000113.1:0-9856 GCF_035343835.1 Nostocoides sp.
GCCCTGCGGGACGCGGGCTATCGCAGCCTGATGGGCCAGGAACCGTCTGTCGGGGCAGCGGCCATCGCGCCGACCTCGACCTGGCCAGTCCTTTTCACCCAGGAGATGGTCGACGGCATTCACTCCGCGTGGTCGCTGATGCACGCTCGCAACTCCACGCTCGCCGTGATCGACCTTTCGGGTTCGATGCGCTATCCCTTCGGTGACGGCAAGGTCTCCAAGATCGACCTCGTCCGACAGTTGGCGGCCCGGGCCTTCGACCTGGCCTCGCCCCGAGCAAATTCGTCCGTGTGGTTCTTCCACACCGTTGACGGCAAGCCTGTGACCGAGGACACGCTGCCGTTGCAGCGCAATGACACCCCCTGTCGGCGGCGGCAAGGTCCACTCCGACGCCATGAAGGCGCAGATCGCGACGGTTCAACCCGGCGGCGGCACTCAGCTCTACCGGGCCGTTCAGGATGCCTTCGGCGAGGCCAACAAGAAGTATGCCGACGGATACCTGAACCAGGTGCTGATCATCTCCGACGGCAACAACGAGGACTCGGGGTCGAGCGTGACCCTGGCCAAGCTGTCGGCCTATGTCAAGGGACCTACGACAAGGACAAGCCGGTCGTCGTCAACTTCTTCCTCATCGACCCCGGTGAACTTGGGGCCCCTGAAGAAGGTGGCCGCACTGACCGGGGGCATCGCGACGCACGTGACCAAGATGAGCCAGGCTCCCGACGACTTCGCGCAAGCGCTCTTCAGCTCCTGACGTCGGCATCCCGCACGGTCGAGCGCCGGAAGGGCCGTGAGCGCACCGCGCTCACGGCCCCTTCACTATGGCGAGGAGCTACTTCTGCACGAAGACCGCGACTGTCCGGGCCGGAACAGTCGCCGAGCCGGCGTCCGTGTTCCAGGCCGACGTTTTGACCACCGGGTCGCTGCCGCCAGCTTGCACCGGCGACAGGGCCAACGTCATGCCGCTCATCCCGGGGACGACCTGAGTGACGGCGTTCGGGGTGGCATTGAACACCACGACCAGGCCTTTGAGCCCTGGGTCGAGGTCCGCGCCCACGGTGTCGTCGATGCGCATGACGATCACCCCGGGCGTGGCGTCCGCGGTGCCGCTGGCCGGGAAGGTGAGCTTCGCCTTGATCGCCCCCGTGCTGCCGAGCCGGAGGAGGCGGGTGGAGTAGCGCAGCTCCAGCATCTGCTGGGCCTGGGCGGTTGCCGTGGCAACGTCCTGGGCGGACGGCTTGAGCGCGGCATTGCCCAAGAGCGGCCGCATATACGACCACTTGGCCTCGTTGTCGCCCTTGAGCGGCAGGCCATGGCCAAAGCCGTTGTCGTTGCCGGTCCAGTCGAGCCGGTTGAACCAGTCCCCGCTGTCGTAGGAGTTGCGATCGAGCGACTTGCTGCGCAACAGGTCCGCCCCGGCATGCCAGAAGGACGGCGTCTGCGCGAGCGCGGTCGTCGCCAGCGACAAGGTGTTCATCCGCACCCGGTCGGACATCGACGTCGCGACGGGCAGCTTGAAGGTCAAGCTGTCGAAAAGCGTCTCGTTGTCGTGGGCGTCGACATAGGTGATGACTTCGTCGGGGTTGCTGGCATAACCGGCGGGGGAGCCGTTGTAGTCGACCTGTTTGCCGGTGACGACCTGGCCCGAGGAGTTGAGCCGGAAGCTGAAGTCCTTCAGATTGCCGGCCAGCCCGAGTTGCACCAGGTCGGTGTCGTGCTGGAGGCTCGACGGGGCCCCATCATTGATTGCGGCGCCATTGGGGTCGGTGAACTCACCACTGCCGAAGCCCTGTTTGCGCGGGTCGTCGTCGAAGGGTCCACCGCCGCGGACCGCGTCGCGCAACCGGTCGCTGAAGGTGCCGATATGGGTCCCGCCCAGTTGGCCTTGGGTGGCCTGGGTGAAGAGCGCATTGTTCGCGACTTCACCGAAGTTCCACCCCTCCCCGTAGAGGTAGACCTTGGACCCGTCGACCCCGCTGTTGGCGGTGGTCAGCTTGTTCAGAGCCGCCCGGATCGCGAGCATATTGGCCCTACTGTGGTGGCCCATCAGGTCGAAGCGAAAGCCGTCGATCTTGTAGTCGCGCGCCCACATGACCACGGCGTCGACCATGATCTGCTGCGCCAGCTGGTGTTCGGTAGCGATGTTCTGGCAGCAGGTCGAGGTGTAGATGTTTCCGCGCGCGTCGAGCCGCTGGTAGTAGTCCGGCACGACCTTGTCCAGCACGCTGGTCGGGGCCAGCCCCGACGTGGGGGTGTGGTTGAAGACCTGGTCGAGGACGACCCGCAGGTTGGCCTTGTGGAGCGCGCCGACCATGGTGCGGAACTCGGCAACGCGCGTGCCGCCGTCGGCCGCCGCGGCGGTCGATGCGTAGCTGCCCTCCGGTGCCAGCCAGTGGAAGGGGTCATAGCCCCAGTTGAAGGCATCGTTGGCGCGGATCGCGTCGATGCAGGCCTGCTGTTGCTCACTGTCCGGCGGGAAATTGCCCAGGTCACATGCCGGAGTGGTCTGCTTGGCCGGGTCCTCCTGGATCGAGGCGATGTCGAAGGTCGGCAGCAGGTGGATGGTGTTCAAACCGGCGGCAGCGAGGGCCTTGAGGTGCTGCATGCCCTTGCCATTCGTGTTGAACGCGAGATACGAGCCGCGCAACTCTGCCGGCACGCTGGTGTCGCTGATCGAGAAATCGCGGACGTGGAGCTCGTAGATGGAGGAGTCGACATTCTGCGCAATCCGCGGCTGCGGTGTCCTTGCCCAGACGCTGGGCCGGAAGGCGATGTCCTTGAGGTTGACCGCGACCGACTTGGTCGAGTTCAGGGTTAGTGCGACCGAGTAGGGGTCGGTGACCTGGACGGTCTCGATGTTCCCGGTGGAGCGAACGTAGACCACGATCTCGTAGAGGTAGCGGGCGTTCTTCACACCGGTCGTCACCGACCAGGACCCGTCTGTGGCGCGCGTCATCGCCGTGCGCTTGGCCGTGCTCAGCGGCGCGTCCCCGGGGGCGGTCGCTGCCCACGTCAGCAGCGTGACCGTCTTGGCCGTCGGCGCCCACACCCGATAGGTGGGGCTGGTGCCGGCGAAGGACGCGCCATACGTGCGCGTCTTGGCGGAGGCGGCGTACAACGCATCAAGGACGTATGCCGTTTGCACGCCCGTGGCGTCGAGTAGCCCGCCCGCATTGGAGTAGAGGGCGACAGCGACCTGACCGCGCAAGATGGTCGGCGCCTTGGCCGCCGTGGTCGACCCCAGGCGCAGGGCGAGATAGCCCTTGAGCTCCGGGCGTGAGGCGGTGACCGAGGAGGGCAGCCCGGCCGGGTCGTAGGCCAGGCCCGCGGACGTGCTGCCCGGCAAGTCCTCGGCGTCGATCGTCATCCCGGCATTCGGTGCCCAGTGCAGTCGCCACTTCAGCAGCGCCGGGTTGGCGCCGTCGGGGACGGCGTCTGCCGGCCACGCCAGCAGGCCGGGCTGCACCCAGAAGGCCTTGGCCGCCTTCAGATTCGGGGCGGCGCCCGATGCCGAGGTGGTCACGGTGATCTCGTGGGTCGCGAGGACATAACTGATGGTTACCACGACGCCATCACGAGGCAGGCTGAACGGGACATTGGCGCCGCCCGGCGCGCCGCCGGCCCCGTAGTTCTCGTCCCAGGTGAGGTTGTGGGCGATCTTGAACTCGTAGTCGCCGGCCGGGATCTGGTCGGAGGTCCAGGTGTAGGTGCCGTCACCATCGAGGTCCTGCAGCCAGGGGTTCATGCAGTCCGGCTGCCAGTCGCCGCCAGAGGATCCACCCGTACATCCGAGTTCGGATTGCATCGACCCGGGAGCAGTGATGATCGGCCCCTGGATGTTGCTCGTCACGCCGTGGGTGGCGGGGTCGTAATAGAAGGTGATCTGTCCGCCCGGGTGGTGCAGTGCGATGTTGCCGCCGTTCGGCGCGCCGCCGGCTCCGTAGTTCTCGGTCCAACTCTTATTGATGGCGGCCTTGTACTCGTAGTCCCCGGCCGGCAGGTCGAAGGTGCCCTTCCAGATGCCGTCCCTGACATCCAGTGTCAGCTGGTCGAAGGCGCAATCAGGCTGCCAGTCGCCCGCATTGGTGCCGGTGCATCCCAACTCAGAGTTGAAGGAGCCGGGCACTGACACGAAGTCGGGCTGCGTCACCGGGCCGATCGACCAGGCAGTGACGGCGGCATCCTTGCCCGGCTTGTCGGACCGGTTACTTCCGGCCACCGGGATGGCTGCCGCCGAACGGGCGGCGATCGAGGAGTCGGCGGGCTGCGCGATGGCGGCGGTCGCGCGTTTCGTGGCCTTCGTTCCTGGAGCCGGGACGCCGTCGACAGTGGCATACGAGGACGACGCGCTGTAGTTGCCGCTGGAATCCTTGACCACGACGCGATACTCCAGCAAGGTCCCCGTCGTGAGCCCGGACACGTCCTGGTAGACGCTGTAGGGCGCCGCGTCATCGGTGCCGATCGTCTGCCACGTGGTCGTTCCGACGGGCCGGTAGGCGAAGGTGGTCTGGGCGAAGGCGTTCTGCGTGGTCGCGGCCGAGATCTGCGCCCGACCCTTGATGACCTCACCGGGCGCCGGCGAGGTCAGGTAGACAGGCGGCGCGGACGTCCGAGCGGCCACCTTCGCGCCGGCCTTGTAGACGCGCACGGTGAGCGCCGGGACCGTCACCGACACCCGGCTGCCCGGCCCAGAGGTGAGGGCCGTCCCGCCGAGCAGGGGCGCAAAGCGCACGCCCGTGGTGAAGGTGTCGAAGCTGGCGGACTTGGCGCTGGTCGCATTGTTGGCCACGACGAGATATTCGATGCCGCTGGCCCGGTCCACGCGGGAGAAGGCGTAGATGCCGGCGCTGTTGCTGGCATAACGGTGGACCTGTGCGCCATCGGCGAGGGCGGGGTTCGCGGCCCGGAGGGCTGCGAGCTTCGTGAGCTGCTGATAGAGGGGCGCCGTCGTCGCGTATCGGTTGCGGGAGCCGGAGGCGCCGGTGAGGTTGGACTCGCCGGCATACTGCGCGACCTTGGTGGCGAACATGTCCTGCCGGGCGTCCTTGTCGCCGCCGGAGCCGATGAAGCCTTGCTCGTCGCCGTAGTAGACGACCGGTTGGCCCCGCGTGAGGTACATCAGGGAGTTGGCCAGTTTGACCCGCGCCAGCAGGTCCGCGCCGCTGAAACCCTTGCCCGCGAGCATCATTGCCACACGACCCATGTCGTGGTTGCCGAGGAAGGTCGGGGTCTCGTAGACGTTCGAATCGGTGTCGGTGTACCAGTCATCGGCGCCGAAGAAGTCGCGCAGTGACGTGGTCTCTTTACCCCCTGCGAAGTTGACGGCATTCGCCTGGAAGCCGAAGTCCAGGGTGGCGGGCAGCCTGCCGGTCGTCGTGTACTGGCTCATCAGCTTCGCGGCGCTCTCGTAGACCTCGCCGAACATGAAGAAGTCGGAGTTGCCGATCGCTGTCGCGTGTTCGAGCACGGCCGGCGCAAAGCGCTGCCAGAACTGCATGTTGACGTGCTTGACGGTGTCGATGCGGAAGCCGTCGATACCGAGGTCGACCCAGGCGCTGTAGATGTCGGTCATGCCGTCGACCACTTCGGGCCGCTCGGTGAACAGGTCATCGAGGCCGACGAAGTCGCCGTACTCGCTGGACTCACCGGCGAAGGTCGAGTTGCCGCGGTTGTGATACATGGTCCGGTCGTTCAGCCACGCCGGCACCTTGACCGAGGCGTCCGCGGGAGTGCGGAAGGCGGGGGTGTAGGGAAAAGACGTGCCGGGGTCGAGCGTCGGGAAGGTGGTGGCCCCGGCATACGTCTTGTCGTCGAAGGTCTGGCCGGAGGCGTCCTTGTAGGGATAGGCGTCCTTCGAGCGGTAGTCGTAGTTGTGTTCGGCGTAGTCGATGACGTCGGCCGTGTGGTTAGTGATGATGTCGAAGAAGACCTTCATGCCCTTGGCGTGGGCCTTGCTGATCAGGGACTTCATCTCGGCGTTGGTGCCCAGATGGGGGTCGATCTGGGTGAAATCGGTGATCCAGTAGCCGTGGTAACCCGCGCTGGCGTCGGTGCCGCTGCCCTGGACGGGGCGGTTCTTGAAGCTCGGCGTCAGCCAGATCGCCGTCGTCCCCAGACCCTTGATGTAGTCGAGTTTGTCGGCGATGCCCTTGAGGTCCCCGCCGTGATAAAAGCCCTTGTCGGTGGGGTCGAAGCCGGTGACCAGGCGGTCGCCGCTCAGCCCGCCGCGGTCATTGGCCGTGCTGCCATTGGCGAAGCGATCGGCCATGACGAAGTAGAAGCGTTCCTTGGTCAGCCCATTGCGCAACGAGTTGCCGGCCATCGCCTTGTCGGCCGCGGTCACCGCACCTGGCAGGTCGGTCGGGGCGAGGCCCACCTTGTGCGTGGTGTCGTCATAGCTGAAGCGCAGCTGCGCGGGACCTTGGATGACCAGGGGCAGGTTGCCGCCACCGGGCCCGCCGTAGCTCTCGTCCCAGCCGTGGTTGATGGCGACCTTGAACAGGTAGCTGCCGGCCGGGACCGTGAAGACCTTCTCGTAGGTCGTGGTTCCCGCGATCGGGGTCAGGTCGGTCGTCGTGCACCCCGGGTCCCAGTCGGCGCCGCAGCCCAGCTCGTCCTGCAACGTGCCGACGAGCGTCGCGGTGCGGTCGGCGGCCGTCGCCTTCGTGACATGGGGGCCGGCCAGGCCGAACAGGGCGAGGGCGAAACCGAGAACGGCGGCGATTGACCTGCGACGTTGCATAGTCGCTCCTTGATCGGGGAAGCTGTCGTCGTCACCCTAGTGCAATCACCGACAACGGCACCCCGAGCGACCGGGCACTATCCGGTCCGTCGGCAGGTCAGGGCACGACCGTGCGTCGCATTACCCAGCGCCACTTCGCAATCCGACGATCGCGGGTGAACCCAAGGTCGGCGAATAAGGTCTCGGGACCGGTGTGGAAGTAGGCGCCACGCTGTGGTGCGCGACCATCGACCTGCTCGGGATAGGCCTCGACGATCCCTCCACCGGCGGCGGCTATCTCGTGCAGCGCAGCGTCGACGGCGGCCCGGGCCACCCCGCGACCCCGCTGCCTGCCGGTGGTGAAGATGCACCCGATCCGCCAGGCCGGCAGTTCCGTCACGTCCTTCTCGTAGGCCTTGACGTTCTTGATATTCGGCAGCTCGGCCGGCGAGCCGAACTGACACCAGCCAATGCAGGCGTCGCCCTCATAGACAAGCACTTGGTGCACTATCCCGCGCTCGACGAGAGACTTCTTGGCGGCCCGGTTTCCCTCCGGGCTGCCGGCCGAGAAGCCTTCGGGGTGGAATCCCATGCACCAACAGCCGCCCCACACGCCATGGTTGGTCTCGACGAGTGCGGCGAAATCGGGCCACGTCTCAGCGGTGAGCAGGCGGGTTGTCAACTGCCCGGGTACGGGCGAGTCACCCACGGCAGGCCTTGCCCAAGCGTCCACACGTCCTATCCTGCCCCTCCCGGCCGGCCCGTCGTTTCCAGCCGCGCCAGCACTAGTGTCCGTATACCGTGTGCTGCGCTCGCGGACACCTCACCGAGTTGTCGGTGGGACTTTGTAGAGTCGCTGATCGTGACCACGACCTCGAACGATCGGCAACTCCACCGCGACACCCTGGCGGTGCGTGGTGGCATGCGTCGCAGCCAGTTCGAGGAGACGGCCGAGGCGATATACCTGACCTCCGGCTACGTCTACGCCAGCGCGGAAGAGGCCGAGGCGACCTTCAAAGAGGAGATCGAACGCTTCTCCTATTCGCGGTACGGCAACCCGACTGTCGCGATGTTCGAGGACAGGCTGGCTCTCCTCGAAGGCGCGGAGGCGGCATACGCCACCGGGACCGGGATGGCCGCGGTGTTCGCGGCGCTCGGCGGCCTGTGCGGTGCCGGCGACCGGATCGTCGCCAGCAAGGCACTCTTCGGCACGTGCTACACGATCTGTGCGCAGGTGTTGCCGCGCTGGGGCGTCGAGGCGGTCTTCGTCGACGGCAGCGATCTGAACGCGTGGCGCGAGGCGCTCTCGGTGCCGACCAAGGCGGTCTTCTTCGAGACCCCCAGCAATCCGACGATGCAGTTGGTCGACATCGCCGCCGTGTCCGAGATCGCCCACGCGGCCGGTGCTCAGGTCGTTGTCGACAATGTCTTCGGCACGCCGGTCTTCTCCGCGCCGCTGGCCCACGGCGCGGATGCCCTCGTCTATTCGGCGACCAAGCACATCGACGGCCAAGGGCGCACCATGGGTGGCGCGGTGCTCGGTTCGGCGCAGTTCGTCACAGAGATCGCCCAGCCGATGATCCGCAATCTCGGGCTGGCGATGTCGCCGTTCACGGCGTGGGTGCTCGTGAAGTCGTTGGAGACCCTGGACCTGCGCATGGCCAAGCAGGCCGACAACAGCCTGCAGGTCGCGCAGTGGCTGGAGGCCGATGAGCGAGTGGCTCAGGTGTGCTACCCGTGGCTCGCCTCGCATCCCCAGGCTGACCTCGCGCGCCGCCAGATGACCGGCGGCGGGTCCGTCGTGACCTTCACGCTGAACGCCGACAAGGCCGCAACTTTCCGCGCGATGAATGCCCTGCAGATCGTCGACATCTCCAACAATCTCGGCGATTCGAAGTCGTTGATCACCCATCCCGCGACGACGACGCATTTCCGGATCCCCGAGAAGGAGCGCCTGAGCCTGGGCATCACCGAGGGGACGATGCGCCTGTCGATCGGGCTGGAGGACCCGCGCGATCTCATCGCCGATCTGGACAGGGCCTTCGCCCAGCTGGACTAAGGAGCGGCCTGGAACGAGCCTCAGCCGAGGATGCCCCGGAAATAGGGCGCGACCTCGGCGACGTCCGGCCCTGGCCCGATGACATAGGCCCTGATCCCGCCCTGGTCCTTCGCCCAGGGCGCCACCAAAGCCTTGGTGACGGACAGTGGCACGAAGCCGCCGGGCTCGGTGCCCGCGACGGGGACGATCAGCTGGGCACCCTGCATCAGATCCCACCGGGTGGTCTGCGTCCCTGCGGCATCCTGCCCGTGCAGGCCGATGCGCACGCTCGCCGTATGCCCGTATGCGCTTATCACGGTTCTCGCCGTCTTCCCCGACGCAGCGGCCGCGGTGGCCTTGCGGTAGTCCGTGGCCTCCTGGGCGGACAGCGTCGTCGAGAACAGCAAGCTCGGCGAGTTCCGGGCCGTGTTTGCGAGGTCGTAGACGCACACCGACAGACTCTCGGCGGACGTGATGGTCGTGGCCGATGGGCTCTGACCGGATGGCGGTTCGGCGGCACAACCGTTGGCGTCGATCGCCACCTCCCGAGCCGACTCAAGGATGCGGTGCCGCAGATCGGTGTCCTTGCCGAAAACGGTCACAGTCACCTCACCGACCGCGCGGGTCTCGCGCACCACGCCATCGCCATACGTCTGCGTGCCCACGTCAACGGGCGCGCCGAGCCAGGCGGCGTCGACGACTGGGTGGGAGTCGGGCCCGCCGTCGCCGCAGGCGTCGGTCATCATCACCGGCCGACCGACGTATGGCGTGTTGTCCGGCACGAACTCGTAGGTGGAACTGCCCGGCACAGTGAAAGCCCGCAGGCCGCTGCAGTCCATCCGGCCGCCACCATTCCATTCCGGCGTGGTCGGCGTGCCTCCCCAGCCCCACTCGGCAGGCACCCAGATTTGCACCCCGCCATAGGACTCGGGCCGCCAATCCGCCGGTATGCCGTTCGGTCGCGTTGCGCCATCGGCTCCGGTCGCGCTCGCCGCTCCTGTCGCTGACGCCGACCCGCCCAGTGCCGCCGTCGGTTCGGCCGGTGCGGCCGGACCGCGCCATTGCGCAGCGACCGGGATGGCGATGACGGCGGCGGC